>JALZBM010000060.1 GCA_030947385.1 Vulcanimicrobiota bacterium | reverse complement strand
GGGTGAGAGTTTTTCGAGTTGCGGGTGGATCAGCGGACAGTGGTAACATTCGGAATAGTTGAGGAAGACGAGTTTCCAATTGCAATCGAGATCGTAGGTCGTACGATGTCCGCTCCGCAGGGTTCCAATCTCCCACGGCGCAAAGCGGCCGGCGATCGGCGCGAAGGACGCTTCGAAGGGCTTGCGCGCGTCTCCGGTATGAATGAAGATGAAGCCTTCAAACACATCGATTGCCGCACCGTGCAGCGGATAGTCGGCGCGATCGAACCCGGTCTCCTTATCCATGTTTCGCGCCGCGCGCAGCTCTCCACCCAGGCCGTACGTCCACGCGTGATACGGACACTGAATCGACCGTCCGAATGACCCGGATTCCTCGGTACATAAGCGCGTGCCGCGGTGGCGGCAGACGTTGTAGAACGCGCGGATATCGCCGCGTTCGTCACGCGTCACAATGAGCGATTCGCCACCTATTTCGGTGAGGAAAAAATCGCCGGGGTCTTGTATTTGCCCGGCCCGCCCGACGCAAATCCACTCGCGCGCGAAGATGCGGTCTTGCTCTTGGGCAAAAATGTCGGGCGAAATGTACCACTTCGCCGCGAGCGTCATCGCGCCGGACGGCGCTTTGGCCGGCACAAAGCTCATACGCGGCGGATTCGAGAACCCGCGCCGCTTTTACTTCGTGCTAATCGTGCGGCAGATGCTCTTCCTCTTCGGTTTTGATGACGAACTGTTGCTGCGAAATCATGCCCGTATCGCCGGCAGCCGAGACAGCGTCGTCGAGCGAGTCGTCATCGAAGACGCTATTGCCTTCCGATGTCGCCCCTTCGGTCTCGATATCGTTGTCGTTTTTGCGGACTGTGTCGTTTTCCATTGCGTACCTCCAGGAGTGGTATACCCTGCGGGAGTAGGCACAAACCTAATGGACATCACACCGTTTGCCGCAGCGGCGTTTGCGACGGCATTTACCATCATCGATCCGATCGGGATGATTCCGATGACCCTCGCGGCAACGGCGCAGAGCGATGCAGCCGGCCGCAGCCGCATCGTTAATCAGGCGGTCGTGGTGGGTGGATGCGTGATGCTGTTCATGGGACTCGTCGGGCGTTCGCTCCTGGATTCACTCGGTATTACGCTGCCCGCGTTTACGATCGCCGGCGGAATCTTGCTTTTTCTTATCGCCATCGACATGCTGTTCGCACGGCAATCCGGCGTAAAACGGACGGATGAGGAAGAGCGGGATGCACAGGAAGTAGAAAACCCGGCCGTCTTTCCGCTCGCCGTTCCGATGATCGCGGGACCGGGAACCATTGCGACCGTCTTGCTGCTCATTGCACTCGCTCACGGCGACCGGCTGCGTCTTGCGATCGTCTTCGGCGCGTTTGCCACGGCACTTTTCGTGACCTGGATTTGCATGCGCGCGGCGTCGATGCTGCAGCGCCTGTTCGGCAATACGGGTATTCACGTCGTGACCCGCCTGCTCGGAATTATTCTGGCTGCTCTCGCGGTCCAGTTCGTGCTAAACGGATTGCTGGAGAGCCCGCTCTTTAAGAGCTCGGTGCACTGAGCCTTACTTCAAGTAGCTGCGTACAACGCCGATCAACTCGTCGGCGGCGCGGCGCGACCCTTTTGATGCGGCGCCCGGAGGCAGAACGTGTTCAAGAACGTGTTGCTCGAGTACCTCGGCCATCAATGCGTTCATGGCTCCGCGTGCGGCGGCAATGCGCTGAAGGATGTCGCTGCATCCGTCTTCGTTTTCCAGAGCCCGTTCGACGCTTTCGACTTGGCCGCGAATCCGGCGAACGCGGTTGAGGAGTTTGGCCTTGTTGCGAATAGTGTGACTCACCTACGAGGAATTTTGCAGATGTAGTGGATACCCTACCGGAGTATGCGAATACGGAGACGACCGAAATGAAAGAACGCGCCGAACGGCTCGGGCGAACGATAGCGCTGGCCTTACTAATAGCAGGCGGCGTTGGATGGACGGAGCCGCTGCGGGTCTTGGGGCAGACCACGCCCGCTCCCGCCGTCACGCCGTCCGTGGCACCGTCGCCGCTTGCAGCAGATCCGTGCGGTGGGGAGACGCGGCTGCTCGCGACGTTGAACCGGCCGACGGTCGGCTATAGCGCCTGCGCCGTGGCACCGGGAACGGTGGTGATTGAGGAAGGTTATCAAAATCAGCAAGGCTCGAGTTCAAACCCCTCAACGCTGATTCAATATCCGCAGAGTTTTACGCGCATCGGCGTAAAAGAACGATTCGAAGTCGACGTCATCGGCCCGTATTTCAACCGGTTGGCGGTTCCCGACGGGACGGGGGGACTCACGCGCACCTCCGGCTATCAAGACGGCGGTTTGGGTTTTAAATATGAGTTTGTGCCGACGGGCCGCTTTGTCGTTGGTGTGGACGGTCTCTACACGGCTCCGAGCGGATCGCGAGGATTTACGAGTGGGGGTCCATCGGAAACCGCAAATCTGGACGTCGCATATGCCGTCACGCCGACGTTCGGTATCGGTACGACGCTTGCGTTTTCGTCTACGAGCGGATTCACCGCGGTAGGCAAACAGTCTGGCTATAATGCATTTCTGCCCTCCGGCGTTCTGACCGCGCAACTACGGGATAACTATCAGCTGTATGCAGAATACGTTTATCTATCGAAGCTCGCGCCGGATCAAGGCGGCCGTGCATTCGTCGATTACGGAGTTCAGCATCTGCTTGGAAAGCGGTTTGAAATCGATCTCGAACAGGGTCTCTCGATCACACCGGACTCGAACCTGAAGTTCAGTTATATCGGCTTCGGATTCGGCGTACAGTTTAAATAACTACGAGTAAAGCAGAAACACCGAACCGATCGCGGCGACGATCGCTCCGCTGAGCGCTTCGCCGTACGGTTCGAATCGTCCAAGGCGTAAGAGCGCAAGCCCGGAAGCCGACGCGAGGCACAGAGCGACATACGTGCCGATCGTCGTAACGGCGAAGACTACGGACATGACGACCAGCAGGCCGCCTCCGTAACGGCCGGCTGCAAAGAACGCCGGTATGCCTTCGACCATCGGCGACGATCCTAAGATCAGCATGAGCGACATGCCGCCCGATGGCCGGCCCCCGCGATCAATGCGATGTTCGGTATTTGCGCGCAGTTCGCGTACGGCCGCGACCAAAATCCAGAGCCCGAACGCAATGAGCGCTCCGCTGGAGAGCGCAGAGATCAGGTGACCGTAGCGTTGCGCGGCGAGGACGCCGCCCAACCAAACGACGAGGCCCAGCGCGAGCGTCGAAAGCGTGTGGCCCAGACCCGCGCCGGCGGCCGCGTACGCCGTTCGCCGTTTCGACCAGCCGGCGCTTCGCGCGTAGATGCTGATCGGCAGCCAGTGGTCGGGAACCATCGTGTGCAGCACGCCGACGGCGGCTACCGTACCGATTAACAAAAGCGGTTGAACCTGCGGCATACCCGGATATACCCCCTATGGGTATTAACTTCCTGGAAGCGTTTAGGTGCCCTTAACGCCGTTCTAACCAGAAGTGTGATTTGCACCGCGAGTTTCTTAAACGCCGATAAAAAAGCAGCCCTCCTCATTGCGCGCTAATGAACGGCGCTGCTCCTGACGTCTATCCTAGACGAAAACCACTTGCTAACTTTTTTCTCCAAGGAGATCATATGCGCGCTTTAACTGCCATCATTCCAACGTTTTTTGCCGCACTGCTGCTCGCAGGGTGCGGCGGCGGTTCCGGTTCGGGAAGCCTACCGGCGAACTCTGGCGGCGATAGCGGCGGTACGACCCAAACGCAGTCCGAGAACGCCATTGCGGGCGCAAACGCACTCGGCAGCCCGATGAAAAACATCAGCAACTTTAACCAAGGTATTTCACCGGCATCCCTCGGCCGGGTCACCCAGGCAACAACCGGCGCTTGTAACAACAATTTTGAATTCTTTTCCCCCGACAAGGCCGCAGACGCGAATTCGACCGAAGCGATTTGGTTTTACGACGCCCAATGCACGCAAATGGCGCGGGACAACGTGCGCAAATACACGATTAGCGGGTCTTCCGAGATCGTGAACCACACGGAAAACCTTTATGCACTGGGAAACTCTACGCCCATCGCGACCAAGATCGCAATGGGAACGATCGGTAAGGCCACATTCGATGCCAATGGTTTTCCCAAAGTGGACGGCGGCTTCAATCGCGCGAGCACCAATCAACTCGCAATCGGCGGCGTGAAAACGATCGATTCGGCTGACGAAATCGTGATGCTGCCGGCGAGCGCCGGCGTCAACCAATTCTGTTCCGATGCCGCCGGTTACAACGCAACGGGTATCGCCAATCTGGGCGAGACGTTTGGCTGGCAGGGCGGCGTTTTGACCGGCGGCACGCGCACGGTCAATCCGGACGGGTCCGTGACTTGGAATGCTACACATGCAGGGGCGGTGTACAAGGGAGCAATCGGCACTCTCTCCCTTGCGATCGGCACGCAGAATTTGGCATGCCCGATTTCGACGCCGATGGTGACGCTTGCGGGCGGTACGCAACTTGGAACGTATTCGATCCCGATCGTTGCAACGTATAAACAGGGCCTCCTCACGAGCCTCACCGTATCGAACGCCACCCTCGCGAATGGAAACACCCTAAACGTTACCACGAACAGCGGCGTCTTACCGTCGAGTATGCAGTTTATCAGCGGCATCCTGAGCAACGGCGCGACCACGATTGCGACGTTCAATACGGATGCTTTCGGCAACGGCACGGTCACGATCTCCTCAAGCGGCAGACAGTACGTGATTACCGATTGGCACGTCATCCATTAGTCTAAAACGGCGTCATCATATTTTCTCTTACGATTTGGGCTGCGAGCTACCCGTCTAAGCTGACCGTCACCGTGGGTGCCGGCGGTTTGACCGTATGATCGAATCCCTTGCGGCGTACGATCGATGTGCCGATCGACAGAAATTCGATAACGTTGGGATTCCATCCGTTGAAGCTTTGTTCGGTAATACTGACGCCGACGATTCCGGTGGCCAGGTTGCGTTCCGCTTCGGCCTGCATGCGGCCCATCGCAAGTTCCCGCGCCTCATAAAAACCTTGCGTGAAGTTGTCGAGTTCGATGTTTTGGCCCATGTTTGAAAACTGCTGCATCATGCCTTGATGCCGAATGTGATACACGCAATTTCCGACGACCAGTTCGGAGGGAACGTATCCCGTCTGGTAGAGCTGATAGACGTCTTGCACGGACAGGTCGCAGGTGAAGGGCAGTTGATCGTCGCGCCGGTGATCTTCGCCGGGCGGGGATTTCACCGCCGTGCCGAGCGCCAGAACCTCGATGCAGTTCGGCTCGAGAAATCCCTTGATGGAGAGCTGCACGGCGACGACGCCGTCGGCGCCGAGCGTTGCGGCTTCCTCTTCGAGGCGTGAAATCGCGAGTTCGCGCGCTTCGTATAAAGCCTGCGTCAGCGTTTTGAGTTCTTGGCTTTGAAAGAACCCTGAGGGCATCTGCCAGCCGATGTGATAAATCGAAGAACCCATGACCAGGCCGAGCGGCGCCATGTCCATTTGAGCCAGCAAGCAAAATTCACTGACCGAGAGGTCGCTCGTGAAGAGCGGTTTGCCGCCCTCGCCCGCCATTCGTTTGAGGCGTTTGATCGCGTCTAAGGGAACGCCCGACTTGGTGGTTTCATACACGGTATCTTGCTGGCCGCCGCCGAAAAATTTCACGCGCGAGACTCCTTATTCTAACAAGCGTTTGAGTGCGTTGCGGATTTCGATATGGTGCTTAGCTTGCGCCTCGAGATCGTCGTGCAGCGACTCAAGCCAATCATCGACCGGGCAGGCAACGGTTTGGATCGTCGTACCGTGGACGAGCTTGGCAACGGAGACTTCCAGCATCCCGTCCTTGGCTCCCATGATATACCGGAACGCGCTTCCGCCGCCTTGTGGGAGCGTAATGAAAAGGGCTTCGATCGCTCCCGTTCCCAAAATGCCGTTCCGGCGGACTTCGGTAAAGCGGGGGAAGACGTCGGTGAATTTCTTTGAGACGAAGGCAACTATTGCTTTTGCATCCGCCGTACCGGCCGGCAGCCAGGCCCGCAGCGGCGAGGGCGTTTGGGTTTCGCTAATCGGCGAGATTGCAGAAGAGGGATCGTCAAATCGTTTTGAAAGGAAGCGTGCGTTCACTGCCAGCTCCGTGCGTTTTTCGTCGGCCAGCCGTTCTAGCTGGCGGCGGGTAGCGCGGTCGAGCACGGAGAGCGCTTCGAGTAATTGCTCCTGCGCGCTGCGGCCTGTTTCGCCCGGGAGTGTGCGCTGCGAACCCGGAACGGCGAGATACGCTGCAATCGTGTCGGGAAGATAGCGGGCGCGGGTTTCGCGCAATGCAAACGCAATATCCGGGGGAATCCCCACGGCATCGAGCAGCGGATCGGCTTCGGCGACCGTCGCTTCTATTTGGCGCACGAGTCGCTGTGCCGCGTCCGGCAACTCAAAAAATGCGTCGTTCATCTCAAGAGCCGCTATACGACGCAGGAAGATTTTAGCCATTTCACTCGTAGATTAGGCGCTATGCGAATTTATGCGGGTTTCTGCTTTGCCGCAGCCCTCGTGACGTCAGTAGCCTCAAATGCACGAGCGCAGCCGTCGGTGCAGGCGATTTTGCGTGCGGTGTATGGAGTTCACGAAATGTCGGGTGTGGAACTTTCACCGGACGGAAAACACCTGATCTGGATCGAGACGTTCCGCAACGCGCAAAAGTTGAGCGATCCCACGCCGAAGACGGCGATTTTTCTGGCCGCCACAAACGACCCGAAAACAAGAACGCGCCTCACCGCCGGAAACGGAACGGCTTATGCTGCCGAGCAAAGCGCGGTCTGGTCGAACGACGGCCGCCACATCGCTTTTCTCTCCGATGCGCGCAGTCCGGATCAGTTGCAACTCTACGTTACGGGAGTTGACGGAAAACAGCCGCGCAGAATCTCGCGATTTCGCGGTGCGGTAAGCGACCCACGCTGGTTGCCGGGCGATCGTGCGCTCGCCGTGCTCTACGTGCAGAACGCGCACCGGAAAACGGGAGCAACCCAGCCCGGCGCGCGTCAAACCGGTACGATCGAAGAAACCTTTGACGAGCAGCGCTTGAACGTTTTGGATCCGGCAACCGGCGCGCTGCGCAGTATCTCGCCGGCAAATGAGTACGTATACGAGTATGATTTCTCACCCGACGGTAAGACCGCAGCCGTTAGTATAGCGCCCGGCAGCGGTGACAACAACTGGTGGATCGCGCGCCTTGGCAAAATCGACGTAGCATCGGGCTCAACAACGACGCTGCTGCACCCGCAATACCAGCTCGCCGCGCCGCGCTGGTCGCCGGACGGCAAATCGATCGCGTACATCGGCGGCATCATGAGCGACGAAGGTTCCACCGGTGGCGACATCTATTGCGTCGACCCAAGTAGCGCAAAGCAGCGCGATCTCACCCCCGGGATGCCGTATTCCGCTTCTAATCTCAAATGGATCGACGGTGCCCACATAGCGTTCACCGGTCACGTGCCGGCGGGCGTCAAACTCTTTACGCTCGCCACCGCCACGGGCCGGATGACCGGTTATGGAAACGATCAGGAAGAGCTGGCGCATCTTGCGATTGCTTCCCACGGCGCAGCGTATGCCCTAACGCGCAGTTCGTTCGATCGAGCGCCCGAAGTGCTGACCGGCGCACCCGGCCGCCTCATTCAATTTACGCACAGCAACGCCGGAGCGCCGCGGCTGTGGGGAAAGGCGGTGAGTTTGCGTTGGAAGAGTGACGCCTTGCAGCCGCAAGGATTTCTGGTCTATCCGCTCGCTTACAATCCCGCTAGAAAATATCCGATGGTCGTGTTGCCTCACGGTGGGCCGGCGGCGGCAAATCTTCCGAGTTGGGGCAGCCGCAACATCGCAGCGCTCTCCAGTCAAAACTACTTCGTGTTCCTGCCCAACCCGCGCGGCAGCTACGGTCAAGGCGAAGCCTACACGCAAGCCAACATTAAGGACTTCGGGTACGGTGATTTTCGCGACATTATGACCGGCGTCGATGCGGCGCTCGGCGCAGCGCCGATCGATCCCAAACGCTTAGGTTTAATGGGCTGGAGTTACGGCGGCTACGTCGCGATGTGGACCGAGACGCAAACGGACCGCTTCCGCGCGATCGTCGCCGGCGCGGGGTTGATGAATTGGCAGTCCTATTACGGCGAAAATCAAATCGACCAGTGGATGATTCCGTATTTCGGCGCATCCGTGTACGACGATCCGGCGGTCTACGCTCGCAGCTCGCCCGTGACGTTTATCAAAAACGCAAAGACGCCGGCGCTCATCTTGCAGGGCGAATACGATGAAGAAGTGCCCGCTCCACAATCCTTTGAGTTCTGGCATGCGTTGAAAACACTAAACGTTCCGGCGCAACTCGTCGTGTACCGCGACGAAGGCCACGGCATTCGCAAACCGGCCGACCAGATCGACATGCTCAAACGAATCACGGCGTGGTTCGGACACTATTTGAGGTAGGAATGAAGGTCTTGATAATCGGCGCCGGCTGCGTCGAATGAGCGCACGATGTTCCGTTATCTAACGGCCGGCGAATCGCACGGGCCCGCACTCGTGGGAATTCTCGACGGGCTCCCGGCGCAATTGAAACTTGACGTTGACGCCGTCAACGCCGCGCTCCTGGCACGTCAAGGCGGGTACGGACGCGGCAGCCGCATGAAAATCGAAAGTGACACCATCGAATTTTTAGCGGGCGTGCGCGGTTCACTGACGCTCGGATCGCCGATCGCCGTCGTCGTACGAAACCGCGATTTTGAAAACAATCGCGCCCTTATGCATCCGCTCACCGGTGCCGGAAAACCGATAACGAATCCGCGACCGGGACATGCCGACTATGCGGGCGCGTTGAAATACCGGCAGCGCGACTTGCGCAACGTGCTCGAGCGCGCGAGCGCGCGGGAAACCGCCATGCGCGTGGCGCTCGGCGCAATTTGCGCGCAGTTTCTCGAGACGCTCGGCATTCATACGCGCGCGTATGTGAGCCGAATCGGTGAAGTCGAAGCGCCGCAACGGGACCCGATCGACGCGGGGTCGCTCACCGCAAGCGACGTGCGCTGTCCCGACGCAGCTGCGTCAACGGCAATGATCGCCGCAATCGAAGCAGCCAAGAACGCCGGCGACACGCTTGGCGGCGCATTCACGATCGACATCGACGGCATGCCGGCGGGTATCGGATCCAACCGGCAACCCGACACGCGTCTCGACGGTGTCTTGGCCGGCGCGCTGATGGGAATGCAAACGGTCAAAGGCGTTGAGGTCGGCGCGGGCACCGACGTAACATCGAAGCCCGGTTCGCAGGCGCACGACGCGTTCGGAATGACCGCGCGCGGTGTGGTTCGCGGTTCGAACCGCGCCGGCGGCATCGAAGGCGGAATGTCCAACGGGCAAACGATCCGGCTGCGCGTTTCCGTGAAACCCATTCCGACGTTGATGAACGCGCTGCCGTCGGTAAACCTGCACGCCCAAGTCGATGCGCCGGCGTCGATCGTTCGCAGCGACGTCTGCGTCGTGCCGGCTGCCTCGATCGTCGGCGAAGCCATGGCACGCCTCGCGTTGATGGCCCCAATTTTGGAAAAATACGGCGGCGATTCGATGGAAGAAGTGCTCGATAATTTCGTACGCTCGAATTCCGCCGCGCAGCGTTTGTTCGCGCCGGAGAGTATTTGATAAAACCCCTGTTGCGCGCGGTACTCGGCGCAAGCTTTATCGTCCTCGGCGTCCTGCATTTTCTTCACACGCCGTTTTTTGTAAGAATGATACCGCCGCCGCTGGACGCGCACGCCTCGGTGCTCGTGCAGATCAGTGCGGTTTTTGAAATTCTCGGCGGGGCCGGCGTTTTTGTCGCACGCACGCGCCGGACTGCCGGAATCGGCTTGCTCGCGTTACTGGTGGCGGTGTTTCCCGCGAACATTTATATGGCCGTTCGATCCGATCTCTTTGCC
>JALZBM010000241.1 GCA_030947385.1 Vulcanimicrobiota bacterium | reverse complement strand
GAAGGGTTCCTCAACGAATTGCGCGTCGGCGACGTGTTTCTGCTCAACGGCCGGACGTACGGCGTGAAAGAAATCGGCCACACCGGCGTCAACGTCGAGCCCGTGGTCGGGAAACCCACGGTGCCCCAATGGAGTTCGCACATGCGGGGAATTCCGCCGGCTCTGGCACGCGAAATCAACGCGTTGCGAATCGGTGTTGCGCAGCGCCTCGTCCATGAAGGCACGCACGGGGCGCTTGGGTGGTTGCGTGCGCGGTACGGCTTGGAAGACGTGGAAGCCGCGCATGTCGTGCGCTACATCGCCCAGCAGAAGGCCATCTCCGGCATTCCCGATGAGCGCAAACCGATTATTGAAATCTACCGGATGGACCGCCGTCAAACCGCCGTCTTTCATACGTGCGCCGGACGGCGGGTGAACGAAACCCTCGCACGCGTCGTTGCCGCTCGCGTCTTTTCGCTCGCGCATGCCAATACAAATTTAACGACGGACGACAATGGGTTTCTCATCACACTGCCCGAGCGCAAGACCTTACCCGATGCGGTCTGGGCGACGCTCCTGCATGCGCGCGACTTTGAGCGAGATCTGCTTGAGGGAATTCGCTCCTCGCACTTGCTGCGCAATTACTTCCGCTACGTCGCCAATACGGGTTTGCTCGTGCTGCGCCGTGCCGGCGGCCGCAAGATCCGCCGAGGGTCGCTTTCGTGGAGCAGCGCAAAAATTTTCGAGCAACTGATGGCGTCCGATCCGGGTTTTCCGCTTTTGCGCGAGACGCTTCGTACGGTCACGCGCGATTTGCTTGACGCGCCCGCGGCGCTGGCCTATGTCGAGCGGATCGACGGCGAACCACGCGTGATTCATCCGCCGGCCGCCTCACCATTCACCTTTGGGATCGTTACCTCGAGCTTCGGCGACTCGGTGGTGCTTGACGACCGCTCGAGCATGGTCGAAGCCTTGCACGACCGCGTGTTGCACGTGCTCGGGGAAGCGGACGGCGGCGAGGATATCTGCGATGACGCACCGCTCTTGCGAGCGTTGCGCCGGTGAAGCCCGCACTTGCCGCCGCGACCCACGAACTCATGCCCGGCGCCGTCGCGCTTCCGGGCGGGTTGTTGTATCTTACGCAGAGCCGCGCGCTGCTGGCCGCGGATGCGCATTTCGCATACGAGGACGTTATCGGGGGTGCGCTGCCCTTGTGGAGCACCGCACAGAGCATTGCGACGCTCTTGATTGCGGCCAAGCGTTTGGGCGCGCTTGAAGTTATTCTGCTCGGCGATGTGATTCACGGCTCGCGAATGAGCGAAGGTGCCGCATCAACGGTGACGGCGGCGCTGGAAACGCTGCGCAACGAAGTGCGGCTCACACTGATCGCCGGTAATCACGAAGGACGCTCGCGCGGTGTGGCGGTGCTCGGTGAAACGCTCGAGTCCGTTCACCGCGACGGCTGGGCGCTGTTGCACGGCGACGTTGCGCCGCGTGCGGGTACGCCCAGCATCATCGGGCACTTGCATCCGAGCCTGCACATGGGTGGTGGTGCGTCGGTGCCCGCATTTCTTGCATCGCAAAACGTGATCGTGCTTCCGGCGTTGACGCCCTACTCTGCGGGCCTGGACATTTTCTCGGAGGACTGCATCGCCGCTCTCGCGTCATGGGACGTGCGGCGTCCCGACTTGCACGTCGTTGCAAGCACAGCGGAACGCGTTTATCCTTTCGGCTCTCTTTCGCTTTTGCGGGCGACTCTCCGCAAGCCGTACGCGCCGCGGCCCAACCGCTTCCGGCGCAAATTCTTGCGGCCGGACCGCTAAAGCCGCACTACGTTCCGATTGTGAAGGCCGTCATCGAAATCGACGCAAGGTCGGTGCCCTCAACGATAAAGTCAAGTGTGTCGTCCGCTTGGCGTAATCCGGCAACGTACAGTAACGGCAGGTAGTGCTCCGGCGTGGGTGCCGCGAGCGCAGCATCCGGATGCCGCTCGTAGTCGATCAAAGCCGCGCTGTTGCCCGATTCGAGCGCGGCGCGCACGTATGTATCGAAGCGCTCGGCCCACTCGTATTTGGCGTGAATATCTCCAATCATGCGCAAGTTGTGAACGATGTTGCCGCTGCCTAAAATCAATACCCCGCGCTCGCGCAGCGGAGCCAGACGCGCGCCGAGTTCGTAGTGAAAGGCCGGTGGCTGCGATGCATCGATGGCAAGTTGGACGACGGGTACGTCTGCCTGCGGATGCGTGTGCGCTAAAATCGACCACGTTCCATGATCTAAACCCCACGACTCGTCGGCTTTGACTGCAACGGGAGAGAGGAGCTTGATGATTTCGCCGGCGAGACCCGGATCGCCGGGAGCGGGATAGTCGACGGCGTGCAGAGCGCGCGGAAATCCGTAGAAATCGTGAATCGTCGGCGGTCGCTCCATCGCCGTGACTGCGACGCCCGCGACGTACCAGTGCGCGGAGATACACAGGATCGCAGACGGCTTGGGAATGCGCGCGGCGAAAGCCTTCCACGCGGCGCTAAACGGCGTTTCAGTAATGGCATTCATCGGACTACCGTGTCCGATAAACGCCGCCGGCATGATTGCTTGACTCACTGCATTGTTACTCCTTGAGGTTCAAGCTTGCCATGGAATCGAGGACGCTGTAGATCGCGGCAACCTGCCCCATCGATTCAATAGCGCCGGTCCCAACGAGGTTGCGCAAAGCGTCGAGGGGACACAATTCAACCTCGATCGCTTCGGTGGGGTCCAGGCGTTGCGCGGTTTCTTTGCGCGCGTCGCGGGCGATAAATAGATGCATGCGGGTTTGCGAATTGGAAGGTTCCGTCGCAAACGATCGCACGAATTCAATCCGCTTGGCAACGTAACCGGTTTCCTCTGAGAGTTCGCGTGCGGCGCTCTCGGCGGGGTCTTCGCCTTCGTCAACCAAACCGCCGGGCAGTTCGAGCATGATGCGGCCGGCGCCGTACTTGAATTGACGTACGAGCACGACTTCCCGGTCCGGCGTGAGCGCGAACACGACGCTAAAGCCGCGTCCTTCGCGCACGTAATAGTCTTCGATGTGTGTGCCGTCGGGCAATTCGATCGAATCCTTGCGCAGGCGCAGGAAGGACGTTTGCACCACGTAGCTCGATGCGGTGACGCGCCACTTTGGAATGTCCATCTGGCCTGCCATCTTTGACGGCCAAGCTTTTTGAGCCCGCACGCGAATAGACGGCGCATGAAACGAGTGATGATCGTGGGCGCCGGGACCATGGGCGCGGGCATCGCCTTAGCCGCCGCGGCCGGGGGATTTGAGGTGGAATTGGTCGAGGTTGACGCAGCCGTGCGCGAGCGCGCGCTGGCTCGCATGCAAAAGGATGCCGCGCGTATTTCGAATCCGCAGGCGCTCGAGCGTATCACGATGCGGTCGTCAATTGCCGGCGCCGGCGCGGCGGATCTTGCAATCGAGGCGGTACCCGAAGACATGACGCTTAAAACGCGCATTTTTGCCGATCTCGAACGCAAGCTCGGCCCGGCGGCGATCCTGGCAACGAATACGTCATCGTTAAGCGTCGCGGAGATCGCTCAAGGTGTGGGCAACCCGGAGCGCGTCATCGGCTTGCACTTCTTTAATCCCGCAACGGCCATGAAGTTGGTGGAGATCGTGACGACGCGGTTTACCGGCGCGGCCGTTACCGCAGCGGCGCAGGCGTTCGTGCAAGCCATCGGCAAGACCGCCGTGCAAGCAGCCGATACGCCCGGGTTTATCGTCAATCGAGTTGCGCGCCCCTTCTATCTACAAAGCTTACACGCACTGGAAAACGAAATCGCGCCGGTCGAAGATCTCGATTTGCTCGCCCGCGGCGCGGGGTTTAAAATGGGTCCGTTCGAATTGATGGATTTGATTGGGCTCGATGTCAATGTTGCGACGACGCAGTCC
>JALZBM010000240.1 GCA_030947385.1 Vulcanimicrobiota bacterium | reverse complement strand
TCCGAGGCCTGTCGGAAATCGCAAGAAGCTCAAGGCGGCGTTCCCGGTGGACGGCGCGAGCGCGACGTTATAGCCTTTGGTGCTGATGATATTCTGCGTACTTTGGTTTTGGACGGAAAAGTTAAATTGGATGCCCACGAGATCGCCGACTTGCTGCGCGCGATGATCCGGTCCTAAGCGCAGCGGGTGTCCGGCAGCCGCGGGCGGCGGCGCGGCTACATAAAGCGTGTCAGCAGCGGCAACGCCGTGCAATAAAGCCAGTCCGACTATCAGTGCGAGCAGCGTTTTCACTGCGCATCTCCTCCAGGTAACTCAAGTTCAACCCTTCCTGGGCCCGTGACGGTGCCTGAGAGCTGTTTATTCGTCAACGGGTTAAACACGATGACTTGGTCGCCAAGTCCACCGCTCGTCCTTGCAATAACATCGGCAGTTAGCGCGACTTCGCCATCGCGCACGATCATGATAACGGTCGAACCGGCCTTCACAATTTGGTCGGCACTGGTTGACTCGATAAAAATTGACTGTCCCTTAACGTATGCCGCCACAAGCCGGCGTCCGACCAATACTTCCGTGCCGTTCGGCTGACGTCCGGTAAACGGTACGCGGCTCATCCTTACATCGTCCGCCTGCACGATCGTTCCCGGGGCGATATCGTGAGCCGCGACGGCTTGCTCGACGAATGCCGTGATGCGATATCCGACGTAAACGGCGCGGGAGAACTTTCCGTCGATGTCGATACGCACCGGAACGTTGATGTAGCTGGGCGTCACGAGCGGCGATTGCACGTGCATCCCGATGCGCCCGGCAGGCAGCGCCTGGTCCGGAACGCTGAACGCTGCCATCACCGAGTGGTCTTTGTCGAGCCGCAGCGAGCGAATCGTCGCGTCGGCCAAGCCCGTAATGGTGCGCCCGCTGATCGTCTGCGCCGAGGCACGCGTCATGGCCGGCACTGCCAAAGGCAGACCCGCTATTGCAAAGGCGAGCAGACAAACCAGCGGGCGCATCACGGTGATTAGCGTTTCGTGTTGACGGCGGTTTCGAGCATCTGATCGGACGTCTGAATGGCTTTGGAATTCGCTTCGAACGCGCGCTGCGCGACGATCATGTTGACGATTTCCTCAACCACGGCAACGTTGGACTGCTCCAAGTAGCCGCCTTGCAGTTGACCCGTCCCGTTAAGGCCGGGCGTCGAAACGACGGGCGCTCCCGATGCAGCCGTCTGGGTGTAGAGATTGTGCCCGCCGATGGGGGAGAGTCCCGCGTTATTCGTAAAGCGCACCAACTGAATTTGACCCAATTGTTGCGGAACGTTCGATCCCGGGACTTGAGCGGTAACCGTGCCGTCCGATCCGATGGCAACCGAACTCGCGTTGGCCGGAATCGTAACCTGGGGTTGCAAGAACAACCCGTCGGAGGTCACCATCGAGCCGTTCGCATCGCGCTTGAACGAACCGTCGCGTGTGTACGCCGTCGTGCCGTCCGGTTGCGTGACCTGAAAGAAGCCGTCGCCTTCGATCGCAACGTCGAGGTTGTTGTCCGTCTGGATCAGCGTGCCTTGGCTGAAAATTTTCTGCGAGGCACCGACTTTTACGCCCAGACCAACTTCTTGCCCGACGGGAATCTGGCTGGATCCGACGGGCGAACCCGGCGCGCGCAGCTCCTGGTACACCAGATCTTGAAAGCGCGCTTGGTTCTTGCGAAAGCCCGTCGTATTGACGTTTGCAAGGTTGTTTGAAATCGTATCGATGTTAAACTGTTGGGCGATCATGCCGCTTGCCGCGGTAAAAAGTGCTCGCATCATAATAGTGTCAGTTGCTCCTTATTGCGCATGCCCAACGTTTTGAATAACGTTGTTCGTCATGTCATCTTCTGATTGAATGGCTTTTTCGTTGGCTTGGAACCAGCGCTCGGCATTGATCAAATCGACCATTGAACGAACGACGTTGGCATTGCTCTTTTCGATTGAACCTTGATTGACGGACGTAGCGGTCGCAATTGCGGGCCGCGCCGCGCCGGTGTTGATAAACCGGTTGTCGCCTTCGGGCCGGACGGCCGTAAGGTTGGCAAATTCGGTGATGCGCAGGCGGTCGGTGGCCGCGCCGTTGACGTTGACCGTGCCGTCGTTTGCGACGTCGATCTTCGAACCCGGCGGGACGACGATCGCGCCGCCGTTGCCAAGCACGATGTCGCCTTGTTGCGTCGCCAGCAGCCCTTGTGCGTTACGCACGAACGATCCGTCGCGCGTGTAGCGCACGCCCTGCGGCGTTTGGATCGTAAAGAAACCTTTGCCGGAGAGCGCGAAATCGAGCGAATTGCCGGTAGCGGCAAAAGCGCCCTCTTCAAAATTTGTCGGAGTATCCAAAACGAGCGCGCCCGTACCGAGCGCTCCAACGTACTGCGCGACCGCGGTGCCGGGCAGACGCTTACCGGCAGTCGCGCCGGGGTCGGTTTGCATGCGGTAGACCTGGAGCGGCGTAGCCGCTTCAATTTGAATCAGCGTGTTTTTAAAACCGCTGGTATTGACGTTTGCAAGGTTGTTTGCAATAACGTCGGTCTTCGCTTGTGCGCTCAGCGCCCCCGAGGCGGCGGCGTAAATGCCACGTACCAATTAAAAAACCTCCGCACAAACGTAGGTGGACTTGGTAGTCCGTCGGAACTTTCAATCAGTCCGGTTCCGATTGCGGCCCCCACCCTGTGCGCAGGTAGTCCAGCCGCTTATCTAACAGTAATCGGCATCCGGTGAGGCGACTTTAGCTCGCAAGGGTGGCCATCCGGCGGGACTCCGTTAAGATGTGGATTTAATCGCCGCCGCCGCCACCGCCGCCATCGGCGGGACCCGGATAGAAGACGTCCGGCTGAGGACCGGCAGAAACAACGAGCACGGCGCGGCTGTATTCGCGCACGCGCGTTCCGGGTTTGACTTGCTCGATAATCGTATTCGCGGGTGCGTCGGTCATGCGAGCGGCGTAACCCGTCCGCGCGGCGCTGCGCGCCTCCGCATACAAACGGCGCACGAATTCTTCGTCGCCCGCAAATGCGGGTTTGAGCAACTTTACGGCAACCGGACGATTTAGAAGTTCGCCCGTAGCACTCGACTACCGTGCTCATCGCGCCTTCGCCGATCAGGCTGCCCAGCCGGTACCGTCCGCCGAGCAATGTCACTACAGTGCGCCCCATATTGCCGAGCTTATTCCCCATCTACGGCCAACCGAACAGCCGCTCGCACAAAAAAGAAGAGGCGCGGATTGCTCCGCACCTCTCCAGGGCTATTTAGCCGGAAGGCTAGACGCTCATCCGGGCAATTTCTTGATAGGACTCCAGCAGCTTGTTGCGCATCGAGAGCGTGAACTGCATCGCTAGATTCGCTTCTTCTACCGACGTGACGACCTTGGTAACGTCGTTCGTTTTACCCATGGCCAGATCTTTGGAATTCTGATCCGACGCGTTGACTTTGTCGCTGACTTCGCCGAGCAAACCCTTGAGGGTATCGCTAAACGATTGCGCCGGTGCCGCACCGGTAACGCCCCCGACACCTGAGAGGGCATCGGTAAGCGGCGTCGTGTTCGGTGCATTGCTTGCGCCGATGTCGGGCACGAACGTGCCGGGAACCACTTTGCTCATAGCGCTACCGAACGATTGAATATCCATTTTTTTTGTCTGACCCTTTTAGCTACGCAACAGGTTGAGGGCGGCGTTGCCCATTTGACGGGATTCTTGGATAGCGGCCACATTCGCTTCATACGCGCGTGACGCGGCCATCATGTCGACCATTTCTTTGACCACTTCGATGTTGGGCATGTGCACGTAGCCGCGCGCGTCCGCATCGGGATTGGACGGATCGAACTGCAGCTTATCGGGACTCGGATCGCTCTGAATTCCCAAGGCCTGGACGCCGGCTTGACCGTAGCTCGGGTT
>JALZBM010000239.1 GCA_030947385.1 Vulcanimicrobiota bacterium | reverse complement strand
GTCGAGTGATTTGGAACGATCGCGCCGGCTCGCGTCGATTGCTGCGAAGGCGTTCTGCGCACTCGGAGACGTTTTGCACGAAACATTTGCTCTGGAGCTCAGCGGGCGGCCGGATGCGGCATTGGAGCGGTACCGCATCATGGGAAGCGTTCGCGATGTGAATCGCCTGGGGGTTACGGCGAAAATCCCTGCGCAACATACGATGGATTTGACCGCTCGCCAGGCTGAGATCGCGCAGTTGGTCGCGCTTGGTGAAACCAACCGCGAAGTGGCAAAGGCGCTTTGCATTAGCGAGCACACGGTAGAGCACCACCTCTCCGCAATTTTTACCCGCCTTCACGTAAAATCTCGGGCCCAGCTGGCACACGTGGTCGCGCAGTCCCCAAAGCGCGTATAGCGGAAATCCAGGATACTCGCGAGACCCGGGCGTTTGTTATAATTCCTTAAAACGTGCGCTTCGGAGGGTCGTCGTGGTAGTAAAATTTTGCGGCCGGAATACTCTTGCGGCCATTCTGGCGTTGGCGATTGCAGCTTCGCAGTTGATTCCGGCGTTCGCGGGTACGACGGGCGGGCTTAGCGGCTCGATCGTCGATGTCGAAAGCCGCCTACCCGTCGCCGATGCGGCCGTCACGGTGGCCAGTCCTTCTCAAACCGCTTCAGCGAGGACGGACGCCGCCGGGAAATTCACGTTCCTCTCGCTCGCTCCCGATTCGTACACGTTGTCGGTGCAAAAAGCCGGATACCAAACTCAGACGATTACCGGCATCACGGTATTTGCCGATCAGACGCAAAGCGTGCCGTTTGCGCTGCAAAAGAGCCTGCGCGAAATCGGTACGGTCGTGGCGCGATCGTCGCTCAGTCCGGTGAAACCGGGAACGACAACCGATGTTTATTCAGTCAACCCCGCATTGACGGCTGCGGCCGCACCCATTGGCGGCGGGGGTGGACTAAACAACGCGTATTCTGCGATTGCCACTATGCCTGGTGCATATATTCCAACCGGGCAAATGGGCGTAAACCAGACGGTGTACATTCGCGGCGGATTCTACGATCAGATCGGCTACGAATATGATGGCGTGCCCGTAAACCGGTCATTTGACAATTATCCGGCTCACTCGGCATCCACCCTGGGTCAGCAAGAATTGCAGATTTATACCGGCGGCGGGACGGCAAGCTCCAATGCGACAGGACTTGCCGGCTTTATCAATCAGGTCGTTCGAACCGGCACGTCTCCCGGTTTCGGTTCGCTTTCGGCGCGTGTCGGCTCACCCGCGTTCTATCACGATCTCTCGGCGGAAGTCGGCGGTGCATCTCCCGATCGATTGTTCTCTTACTATCTCGGCCTGAGCGGGTACAATCAAGACTTTCGCTATTGGGATAATGCCAATGGTGCGGGTCTGACGGGCACGTTTCCCAATGCGGGCGAACTGACGACCGGGCCAAACAACGTCACGACGAACTTGACGTATTATCCCGCAGTCTATCCGATGTGCGATCCCGCGAATCCAAATTTGTATACAAACCCGGTCGCGGGCCAGGTGAGTACCGATCCGGGTTGCTTCGCGTCCTTCAACCCCGTCTACGGCAACATATCGGCGACCAATGGGCGCGAAGTCGTCGCGAATTTTCACTTCGGCCTCCCACACCGGAACGACCCGGGACGCGACGACATTCAAATTCTTGCGACGAATTCTGCACAGTACCGGCAATATTATACGGGTCCAAATGACGCGGGCCTCAGTTTTGTCAACGCTCTCATTGGTTTTGGCGACCTCAAGCATCCCCACTGGCCCGACTATCTGACGTTTCCCTCTGGAACGGCGTTTCTCGCGCCGGCCACAACGGCGCCCGTGGCCTACCCCTTCCCCGGATCGCCGCAAAGCCGTTGTTACAACGTCGTCAAACCATTCGTGACGAACGCTCCCGCGGTGCCCGGTGCCTGCGCGGCCGGGACCTATTCGGCGCTGCCCAATGACTACCGGGATGGGCGCTGGGATCAAGCGAGCATTTTTAAACTCCAATACCAAAAGAACTTCGGAAGCCGTGCGTATGCGCGTCTGCTTGGCTACACGTTCTATTCAAATACGAACCGCAGCGGCGCATCGCGCCGAGGCATCGGCAGCGGATTTGGCGGGACGAATTTCGATTACGAGGTCAATTCGCACAGCCGCGGGATGCAGCTTGCGATCGCAGATCAAATCTCCGACACCAATCAGATCAGCGCGAACGTCAATTACGTAACCTCAAATACGTTCCGCTTTAACAACGGTAACTACAACAACACGGCGAGCCGGCAGATCAGCAACCTTACCAATGGTACGCAGTGCTTTGCTTACCATTCGGGCACCGCGTCGAACACGGTAGATCAGTACAACGCCGGCGATCCGGCGCCGTGCAACGATCCGATCACACAGGGCACATTCCGGCGGCCATCGCAATCGCAGCCGGTCGACCCCTGCGTTGGCGGCGGCCCGCTTGCGGGCACGGCAGCCTGTGCAGCCGGAGCGACGTGGGGTTTGACGTATACGGGGAACCAAGGTCCGCTCAACACCGTCGTTCCAAAATTCATAAATTTTTCCGTAACGGATGAATGGAAGCCGAGCGACAAGGTCGATATCAGCGCGAGCGTCCGAATGGAGCGCGATCAGTTCGACCTTTCCACCACGAACACGCCGGGGCACAACTTTTGGTATAGAGCCGCGCAAAACGAATTTTGCTACGATCCCCAAACGTTTAACCCCGTCCTGGTGCCGCAGAAGCCCCAAAATGCCTCGACGCTCAATCCGTACGTTACGTTTAATTGTCCGGTTTTGGGCGGAGTGCAGACCGTTCACCCGGACGGAACGAGCGGACACGTGCTGCTCTCCAACCAGTATCCGAACACATTTGCCCAAACGTATACTTTGCCTCGCTTCGGTATGACCTATACGTTTAATCCCAACACGGTCGTGCGCTTTTCCGCCGGGCGGTACGCGCAAGAACCGCAGAACTATGAAGTCCAATACAATAGTGCGGAAGAGAATCTTGCGGCGGAGCTGGTAGGTTTTATTCCATTTGGGTTCTTTACGCCGCTTCATCAGGCGGGCGCCCAGTTCTCGAACAACTTTGACGCATCGTACGAGCGCCACTTTCCCGGCACCGATTTGTCGATGAAATTTACGCCGTATTACCGGTATGCGACGAGCCAATTATATGAATCGGTCAACGTTCCCACATTGAACGCCTCTCCTTCGCTCAATTCGGGAACCGAAAAAACCAGCGGCATCGAGTTGTTATTTACGAAGGGGGATTTTAACCGTAACGGGATCTCGGGAACGCTTTCTTATACGTACACGAATTCGAAGGAAAAGTGGGCAAATTATGCTGGCGTACCCATCAATCCGGTGGACCCATACAACCAGAACATTCAGAATTTCAATGCGTTGACGAAGGCGGGTGGCGGCTCACCGTGCTATGACCCGACGGCGAACGGTGCGCCTGCAACCTGCGCGGCGGCAACGGACGTTCGCAATCCGTATTTCACAATGAGTCCCCAGCCGACTCTGGATAAGTATGCGTGGTACGATACGGGGCTTGCCGCACCGTACATCTCGCCGAACACCTTGGCCGTGGTGTTGAATTATCGCCGCGACCGTCTTGCCATCACGCCGGCGTTTACGTTAAACCAGGGAGCAACGTACGGTGCTCCCGACGACATCCTTGGATTGGACCCGCGGACGTGCTCGCAAAACAACGCCGCGGCGGGCATTGCGACCCCGGGCACGGACCCGCTTCGCGCGGACTACACGTCGTGCGGTTCGGCCGAAACGAATAACGGCACATCCACGGGAAAACTTTTCATTCCCAACCCTGCAACCGGAACGTTCGATACTTTCGGACAATTTCGCCAACCGTGGCAATTCAACATGGGGCTTCAAGTCAGCTATGACGTCTCACC
>JALZBM010000238.1 GCA_030947385.1 Vulcanimicrobiota bacterium | reverse complement strand
CTGCGACTTGGTTCCGGCCGCGCAAGCCGCGCGAATTCTTGGTTTCCCCGTCGACACGAGCCACAGTGGAGATACGAGCTCGCATTGCATGTATGTCGGGAAGAGCGGGTACGCTGATTTGAGGGTAATGCCGGGCGACGCTTCCAGGATATCGATGATGATGGGCGGCCACAAAATGCCACCGGGCCATTCCCTCGCGTTCGGGCACAAGGGTGCCTATATCGTGTACGTTACGACCACTCCAAAAATGGATGGCGCCGCTAGCGCACTGCGCGACGCCGCGATGGGGCGGCTCTAGATCGGCTAGCTCCTTCGTAAAGCGCTTGTTTGCCAGGCGTTAAAAATACCGTCTTTTGTTGCTTGCTTTACTCTTGGGTGCGCATATCGAGATGTTTGTTGTCCAGGGGGCACGAAGGCGTCCCCTTAGATGTACGAACGCGCCATCGAGCTGGAGCGCGCGCACCGGTACGGCGACGCCCTTCAGGCATTTGCTGCATGTGCTGCGACGAACGAAATTCTAGGCCTCCTTTCCCGTAAGGGAACGGTGCTTTTGGAACAGGGCGGCATCGATGCCGTTGCTTCCTCGATCAATACCATCCTTACAAAACAAGAAACGCTCCCCTCGCCGCTGGCGTGCCTGATGGGAACGATCGAGGCGCGGCGTGGCCGCACCGATGTTTCCGAAGCATGGTTCCGTGATGCGGCCGCGGCGGCTTCGACAAAGACGGAAGCGGCCGACATTGCATACCGTCATGCGTGCGCCCTGGCGGGCCGCTTTCAGGGCGAAGCCTGCGAGGAACTGCTCCTCCCCCTCATCCAGGATGAGGAAATTCCCGGCGACCTGCGCGCCTGTGCGATGGCACTTTTGGCGGTGGCATATGTCTTGGGAAAGCGGTTCGAAGAGGCCGTTGCACTCGTCAACCGTGCGCTGAAAACGATCGACGACCATGCCGCGCCGATCGTGCGCGCGCAGGTGTTTCAGCACTCCGCCTGGGTTCAGCTTTTTAGCGGTGATGTGCGCGCTGCCAA
The DNA here is from genome assembly GCA_030947385.1 of Vulcanimicrobiota bacterium. Lineage (GTDB taxonomy): Bacteria > Vulcanimicrobiota > Vulcanimicrobiia > Vulcanimicrobiales > Vulcanimicrobiaceae > JACRUB01. The sequence continues at coordinate 2,971 of JALZBM010000238.1, read as the reverse complement.
GGCGCTCGCCCCCGGTGCCGCACGCCTTGCAATGGAGAATGGCCTGTACGAGATCGCGGCGCATACGTATTCGGTGCTGTACAACATGGCTTTTGACATCGACGACGATCCGCACGCGAGCGCTAAATATCTCCAAACGATTGAAGAATGCGCAAGCCGAACGAAAAATTCCGAATCCATGCTGTACGCTTTGCTTGGGCAATACGATCTTGCGGCACAGGACGGTGATTTTGCAGAAGTAGCTAGGTTGCGCAGCGATCTCCAAGGCCATGAAGTGGCATACAGCCATATTACCGCAAGCCAAACGCTCGTGCCCGCGGAAGCGCTCGAACTCGCTGCAAATGGTGAATTCCAGGCCGCGTACGAGCTTCTCGCGCCAAGTGCGCCGCGGCAATCGGTTATGGACGACCGCCTTGCATTGCGGTTCGCGGAGATCGCAATTTACGCGGCGGCCGCGGGAATGAACGCCGAGTCAGCCGAGGCCGAAGCGGCGGCTCTCGCTGCGTTGGAACGCATGGGTCAGAAGTCTTTGCGGACGCAGCGCGCGCAAATTTATCTGGCGCTCGTTGCGATGGTGAACGGCAAAGAAGATAACGCGGACGCCATTTTGCAAGACCTTAAATCCCAGATTCCGCCCCAGGCGCGAATTCGCACCTTTCTGGACAGCGTGATTCTGCTTTGGAACTACAGGAAAGGGGCTGAAAATCACGATGAGCTTTTCCGCTCCATGGACCTCTTGCGCAGCCGCAAGCTGGGGGGCATTGCCTTGCTGATTGAATCTCTGCCGCATCCAACCTTGGCGGTGGACTAGATGAGCGTTCGGGCGGCCTCTGCGGACCGGTTCGAGGAGGGCGGTACTGCGCTTGCCGCCTCGATCGAAATCCGTCGCGATGAAATCATCAAGATAACCCTCGCGCAACTGGGCGAACGCCCGTCGCTGCTTACCGTAGTCAGCCTTGAGCGCCTCGTCGACCGCGTTGCGTCGGCCTACAAATACGCCTCACCATTTATTCTGTACGATTGGGTGGAGAGTTTTTTGCGCGGCCGCGGAGCCGGCGCGGCGGTTAGCCGAAACCTGGCCGCATGTATGCAGTCCATCGAAACCACGATTCGGCCCGTTCTCGAAGCGCAACCCGACCTAGCTGCGGATTGGACGCAAATGGAAGCCTGCGTTCAGGAAATCGCGCTTCGAACGTCCCTGCAAATTGGACGGTCTCACGAAGGCGAACCGGTTTCCCGCAGCGATGCAACGCTGGAACGCTTGATCGATCAAATCGACAAGGAGGATCAGGCGACGGCAGAGCACTCGCGCGCAGTCTCGTTGTGGTGCAACAGGATTGCGCGGCAAATGGGCCTGAGCCCAGCGGAAGTGCACGACGTAACGCAAGGCGGCCTCATTCACGACGTCGGCAAGTTGCGAACCCCGCCGCAGATACTCCACGCGGCGCGCTCGCTCGATCCCGATGAATGGGTTATCATGCAGGCGCACGTGAAGCACGGCGTAGAGATTCTCGACAAAGAACCGGATTTGCGCCACCTACTGCCTACCGTTGGCTCGCACCACGAACGTTTTGATGGGCGCGGATATCCATCCAAGCTTTCGCGCTACGATATTTGTGTAGGCGGCCGCATAACGGCGGTCGCCGATTCATTTAATGCAATGATTGCGCAGCGCCCTTATAAAAGACCGCTGTCGGTTCGTGCCGCCGTTGCCGAACTGACACGAAACCAAGGGACCCAGTTTGATCCCTTGGTTGTCGCGGCAATGGTGGAGGTCGTTTCCGGAGAAACGGCCGTTTAGTTCTTTAGAGCAGCGCCCCGGTCGTGAGCGACAGCACGAGAACCTGTAAATGTTGTGCGGCCGACAGTGCGGCGGGGGCATTCATCGTAGCAGCGGCTTTGGGCCGAGCGAGCGCGGTGTCTGCGACGGCGGGAGTAACTGCGCTAAGGACAAAGGCCGCTCCTAAAAGCAGCGTGCGGTACGATGTCATGTTTTGAAACCTCCAAACCCGAGTGGCCTTCATCTTAACCGAGGCAATGCGCTGAGCGTCCTAGCAAAATTGCCAGGTTATAAGAGGGAGTATCAGTGCGCCCTGCAAAGTAGTGCGGACGGTGTTAGAAAAGCGACGCATAGAGCCGGACTTTGAGTCCGTTCAAGAGCGCCAATTACCCGGTATCTATATTATTGATGCCGGTTTGAAAGTGTTGTACCACCGGCAGCCCGATCATTATGAAGAGCGCCGCGCACGGTATCGTTTCGATGGTACGCGCGTACCACACGGAATAGGACCTTTGGTCCGCAGCTTCTGGCGGCGTGCTTCGGGGATCGACCATAAAGTCGAAAGCGTTCTTGCAGCCGACGGTTCGATTTTGCTGCGGATGTCTTGGTTGCACGGATCCGAGGGTGCTGCGGCATGCGTTATCTTCGAACGTGTCAACAAGCGCGATCACGTTGCGGCGGCCGTGCGGCGCTATAACTTATCCAGCCGCGAAGCGCACGTTTTAAAATTGCTCTTTGAGGGCTTGAGCACGAACGAGGTGGCCGACAAACTTTCCATAAGCCGGTCTACCACGCTGTTTCATATCGCAAACCTCTTGACGAAGACGCATTCGCATAGCCGTTCGGAAATGATTTCGAAGGCGCTCGCCTAGTTTTTTTTTAAAAACCGTTCATTTCAGGAGTGCTTTTGACACGGCAATCTATGAGCGCTTAGTCCCAAGGTCCGTCCCCTTCTCTACCGCAAACTGCGGGGTATCAATTCGTAAGAGAGGGCCTTCAATATGCTTTCCAGCGTTCGCAATTCCGTCGGTGCCGTTATCGGCTTCGCGATAGCGGGTTTTATCTTGTCCGGTTGCGGTGGGGGTAGCGGCGCTTCAAGCGTTCCCGTTACGCCACAGGGCGGCAGCCTCGTTTCATCAGGACGTGACAGCCAGGCCGCCACGAGTGGCGTCTTGCAAGTGAGTTCCGCAG
>JALZBM010000059.1 GCA_030947385.1 Vulcanimicrobiota bacterium | reverse complement strand
TTCATCGCGAGGCCTTATTGTTGCGGCGGGTCAAAAACATCTCCAGAATAAGTGAAGCTGCGAGTTTATCCACGACGGTTTTGCGTTTGGAGCGGGACACATCCGCCCCGATCAACGTCTTCGTGGCTTGTGCGGTGGTGAGCCGTTCGTCGATCCGGTGAATGGTACCCGGAAAGCGGCGCGTTAACGCCTCGACGAAGCGGTCGACGTTTCCGGCAGCGATTCCGCGCTCCCCATTCATGCGAACCGGATCGCCGACGACGAGTTCGGATGCCTGATATTGCGCGGCCAGCTCCACGATTTTTTCCACATCGGCGCGCACGTTCGTATGATCGATCACGGTGAGCGGAAGAGCAAACGTCCCGCCCGGATCGGAAATGGCAATGCCGATGCGTTTGCTGCCGATGTCGATTCCAAGCACGGTCATACCGCCGGAGTTACGAATTCCGCCGCGTGCGCTCCCGCTTTCGGGCGACGGCCAAGGTGATAGGCGACGATGGTTTCGACGGCCTTGGCAACCCGCTGACGCGCGTGGAGTTCCGGTTTATCAGCCGACCCCTTAGCCGCCGACAGTCCGCGGAAATTACGCACGTCGTCGCGGTCGAGATCGAGTACGGTCATCCAGGTAACGCGGCATTCGGCGCCGGCTAAGCCGCCGGATTCTAAATCCAGCCATGCATCTCTTCCGTCAAGCGATGCACCGCAACGCACGCAATGATCGCACGGCGGTGCGAGTCCCAGCGCGCCAAGCAACCGCAATTGGAAACGCGGAATCAAAAGCAGCGGCTCATCGATCGTCTCGAACGCCGCGAGTACGGTGGATAGCAACTCGTACACGTCCGGAACCGCCATATCGGGTTCGCAGAAGGCATCCACTAGTTCAGCAATAATGCTGGCGGCGGCAAATGCGTTCGGTTTTACGATCGCCTCGAAATGCGAATTCAATATCTCAGCCGACGTAATCACATCCAACGTTCGGCCGCGATGCAGCGCGAGGGTTGCTTCGCTTAAGAATTCCAGGCGGCCCGAGAGCGCGCTTTTTTGGCGGCGGACGCCTTTTGCAACGGCACTCATTTTTCCACGGTCGGTTGAAAGGAGGGTGAGAATCTTGTCCGCTTCACCGAGATTGCGCGCGCGCAAAACGATGCCCGTGGTCTTATACGCGCGTTGCTGACTCATTTCTTCAAGACGGCAGGCCCGAAGGACGCCGGTAAGAGTTCCTCAATCGAAAGCGCGCGCACACCGTCGGGTCCCGTAAAGACGACCATTGCCGCGGACCCAAATTCGGCAATGATCTGGCGGCAACCGCCGCACGGCGCGGTCCACACCTCCGGCGGCCCGGCAACGGCGACTGCCGCAAGGGTGCGATATCCCGCGCTGATCGCTTGCGTTATTGCAACGCGTTCGGCACACGTCGAAAGCGGATAGGCAGCATTTTCAACGTTCGCGCCCGTGAAGATCACACCGTCCCCCACGTCGACGGCGGCTCCCACGGAAAATTTCGAATACGGTGCATACGCGCGGGCGCGAGCCTCGCGCGCGGCATCGAGCAGTTCTTCGCTCGAGAAACTTCTAGCCAACGTTGTCCGGCTGCTCTTGAACCCACGCCGGCTCGGTTGACGTGCCGTTGGTGAATACGCGAACCGCAAGAATCCGCTTGCCGCGCGTGCGGTCGACTTTGAGCCGCGTGTGCCCGTCTTCGGCGACGATTTCATCGCCCTCTTTGGGAAGCCGGCCGAACAGTCCGACGGTATAGCCGCCGATCGTTTCAAATTCTTCGTGCTCCAAATGCGTGCCCAGTTTCGCGTTCACATCTTCGATATTCGTACCGGCATCGATAACGGCTTCGTCATTGGAAACGATCCGAATGGGTTCTTCTTCGCCTTCGTCGTGTTCGTCGCGGATTTCGCCAACGATTTCTTCGAGCAAGTCTTCCATCGTAACCAGGCCCGCCGTGCCGCCGTATTCGTCAACGACGATCGCCATCGAATACTTGTCGCGTTGCATTTCGCGTAGCAGTTCGGCGATTTTTTTGTTTTCGGGAACGTGTTCGATCGGCCGCTGCAAGGCGCGTAGCGGCGTGGTGGAAAGCGTACCGTTGGCAAGTGCGATCAGCAGTTCGCGATCGTGTACGACGCCGATGATGTCATCTTTGGAACCTTGAAAGACCGGCACTTTCGAGTAGCCTTCCGCGATCACCAAGTCGAGCGCTTTGCGCGGCGAATCGTCAACCGACACGGCAACGATTTCGGGCCGCGGCGTCATGATTTCGCGTACGATCGTATCGCCGAATTCGATAATCGAATGGATCATCTCGCGCTCTTGTTCTTCGAGGACTTTTTGTTCGGCGCCGACGTTCACGAGCGTGCGGATGTCTTCTTCCGTCACGAACAGCTGCCGCGCATGCGCGGGCACGCCGAACGGTTTGACGATGAGGTCGGTCAGAAAAAGAAACGTCCGCACGACGGGGGTGAGAACCCAGGCAATACGCAGCATCGCCGGCGCGAGGCGCAGCGACCAGCGGTCGCTATCGGAAACCGCAACCGTTTTCGGAATGATTTCCCCGAACAGCAGAAAGACGACCGTCATGACGACCGTCGAAACGACGGCGGCGTACGGGATGCCCGCCCGGATAAAGATGTAGGTAGCCAGAGAATCCGCGCCGAGCAGCACGATCGTATTGGCAACCAGGATCGAGGTGAGAAACCGGTTCCGGTCGTCGAGCAGCTTGACCACGGAATGGGCTCGCACCAGGCCCCGTTCCACCATTCCGCGCGCCCGGATGCGGTTCACCGACACCAGGGCCGCCTCCGAAGCGGCGAAGAACGCGGCCGCGAGCACGAGGACGATCAGTCCAAGCACTTCGAGCCAATTGATATCAGTAGTCATCGCATGCCATTTGAGGGCCGGCTCGAGCTACGAGCGCGGGGCGGAAAAGCGCGCGGCGGGCCGGCTTGCGGCGGTAGAGGGTCCCAGTCTTGCATATATACCGGGCGATTATACCACATGGGGTCTAATCAAGAGGTAGATTGCTAACGTCACAAGGGTTCCCAGCGCGGCACCCCAGGTGACTTCCAAAACGTTATGGATCTGCGCCTCGACCCGGCTTTGCGCGACCAGGGCGGCCAAGCCGAAGGCGAGCAACGCCACGAGCGGCTTTTGGTAAAACAGCGCCAGCATGGTAGCCGCCGCGAACGCGAGGGCCGCATGCCCGGAAACGGCTCCGCCCTGCAAGGCCGAGCCGCGCCCCGCAACGGCTTTGGCGATGATCGTTCCGATCACCACGATCGCGATGATGACGAGGGCGGTGTTGGTGGGCACCAGCGCCAGGGATTCATAAACGCGGGTACCGCCCGCGAAGATGCCCTCGTAAAATGTGAGATAGCCGACGACCACCGCCGCCATCGTCGCGACGAGAACGGCGCCGGCCGCGGCGTCTTTGGCCGTTTTTGCCAGCGGATGATGCGCGACGGTCAGTAGATCTACGACCGCCTCGACCGCGGTGTTCACCAGCTCGAGCGCGAGCACCAGCGCAATTAAAATGACGATCACGATGACGTACACGCGTTCGAGGCGCAGCACGAGCGTCGCCGCGAGAACCACCGCCGCAATGACAAGATGGATGCGCATGTTGGATTGCGTTTTCGTCGCGTAAACGATTCCGGAGAACGCGTAGTGAAACGAACTCCAGAATTTGCTTTCGGTTATCTTTTTATAGCCCGGCGTGTGCTGTTCGTGGGAGTGGCCGTGCGAATCGGTCGGGTTCGGCGGCAAAATTGTCGGCTTCATGCTAATTGTCGTACGGCCAGGGAAGGCCGATCGCGCACGCTAAGCGCCGCTCTTCAGCCAGCATCCGTTCTTGTTCTGCGCTTTCTTCGTGATCGTGACCCATGACGTGGAGTACTCCGTGAATCAACAGACGGTTGACTTCCGCCTCCAGCGTTGCATCGTAGCCGGCGGCTTGCCTGCGAGCGGTATCGACGCTGATCACCACGTCGCCTAAGAGACGTTCGCCAAGACTGCTCTCCCCTGCTGCGAGCAACGGAAAACTCAAGACATCGGTAGGTTTATCTTTGCCGCGGTGTTCGCGGTTGAGTTCGCGGATGGTACGATCGTCGACGAACGAAATGGAGAGCGCGGATTTCTTCTCGCCGATGGCAGCGAGCAGCAGCTTCGCCGTGCGCTTGACGGTGCGCGCGTCGATTCCGCTTTTGCGCACCGTATTACGGTAGTGGATCACGGCTGCGGATCGCGCGTCGCGTACGCACGGATAATGCTGCTCACGAGCGGATGCCGAACCACGTCGGTCTCATCGAATTGCACGATGCCGATGTCGGCAACGCCGCCGAAGAGCCGAGGTACTTCGAGCAGGCCGCTACTGGCACCGCGCGGCAAGTCAATCTGAGTTACATCGCCTTGAACGATCATCTTGGAGCCGCCGCCGAGGCGCGTGAGAAACATCTTGAGCTGATCGCGCGTTGCATTCTGCGCTTCGTCGAGAATCACAAACGCATCCGAAAGCGTGCGGCCGCGCATGTAGGCAAGCGGCGCAACTTCGATGATGCCGCGTTCGAGATATTTGGTAACGACGTCGCCGTCGAGCAGTTCGGCGAGTGCGTCGTAAAGCGGGCGCAAATACGGATCGACTTTTTCCTTGAAGTCGCCGGGCAGAAATCCCAGCTTCTCGCCGGCCTCAACCGCAGGCCGCGAAAGAACCAGCCGTGAGACTTGGCGGTTGCGAAGCGCACGCACGGCAGTAACGACCGCTAAGAAGGTTTTGCCCGTGCCGGCCGGACCGATACCGAACGTCAGCGTATTTTCATCGATGGAACGCACAAAATCGCGCTGCCCGCTCGTGCGCGCGCGAATTTCCTTTCCGCGTTGCGTTTGTAAAAGCGTTTGCGGAGGAACCGCACCTTCGCGCTGCTGCACCACATCTTGCGCCGCAAGCCGCACGTCATCCGGCGTCAGCAAGGCGCCTCCGACTGCCGCGGCAAGCATTCGTGCAGCGATTTTATGTCCGGTGTCGACTGCGGACGATTCTCCCGCAATGACCAAGTGGTTGCCGTCGATGCGCACCGCGACGGGCACGTTCTGTTCGATTGCCGAGAGATTTTGATCGAATTTTCCAAAGAGCCGGATGCGGTCGTGTAGGCCTTCTAAGTCGATCGTTCGTTCGGTCGCCGTATCTGCCAGAGTTGATTCTCCCGCAGTGCGATAGGCGGGCCTAAAAGCTCCGCCGCCACCACTGCCCGTACTAGACTGTTCCCATCTTCGAACAATCCCCCCAAGGGCCCGCTCATCCGCGCTGCGGCGCGCGCTTCTTCTTTATCATGGGCCGTTTGCGCCGGGCGCGACGGCACGCCGCGGGCGTTGCTAGCCGCCTGGATGGGTCCAAGCGGCTGCGCGGCAGAACCGACTGGTCGCGGGGACGCACTGTCTGCCGAGCCGCCCGCCGGCTTCTTTGAGGAAGCCGCCGCGAAAATTGCATCGATCACGCCGCCGACCAGATCGTCCATTATTTGCCGGGGGGCGCCATCGGCGGCGCATCGGATGGTTTATCGACCGTGTTGCCGATCGCGCCTCGCATCTCCGTATCGGCTTTGATGTTGTTGAGTTTGTAATAATCCATCACGCCGAGGTTGCCGCTGCGGAACGCTTCGGCGATCGCCATGGGGATACTCGCCTCAGCCTCGACGACTTTTGCGCGCATCGCTTGCGTGTTGGCCTTCTGCTCTTGTTCGCCGGCTTGCGCCGCGTACTGCCGTTCGGCGGCTTTGGCTTGCGCGATACGCCGATCGGCTTCCGCTTGCGACATCTGCAACTCGGCACCGATGTTTTTACCGACGTCGACGTCGGCAATATCGATGGAAACAATTTCAAACGCCGTCCCTGCGTCCAAGCCTTTTGCCAAGACGGCCTTCGATATGCGGTCCGGATATTCCAGCACTTCCTTATGATCGATCGCCGCGCCGACCGCAGAAACGACGCCTTCGCCGACGCGCGCGACGATCGTTGGTTCGCCCGCGCCGCCAACATAGCGGTCCAAATTGCTGCGCACCGTGATTCGCGCTTTGACGTTGAGTTGAATGCCGTTTTGCGCGACACCCTGGAAGATCGGCGTCTCGATGACCTTCGGATTGACGGACGTTTGGAGCGCCTCTAAAACATTGCGGCCCGCAAGGTCGATGGCCGCCGCCCGTTGCCACTCGAGCGGAATTTCGGCCCGTTGCGCGGCGATCATGGCGAGCACCACGTTTTCGACGTTACCGCCGGCAAGAAAGTGCGACTGCATTTGATCGACCGTGAGCGCGAGGCCCGCTTTACGGGCGCGTACTAAATTGTTCACGATCACGCTCGGCGGAATGCCGATCAAGCGCATGCGAATAAGGGACACGATCGATAGCGGTACGCCCGCGGCGATGGTGCGAATCCACAGTCCGATCGGAAAGTAATAGAGAAACGCGAAAAATACAATGACGGCAACAAAGAAAATGATGACGACACCGAAATTCATAACTGCCAAAGCCTACTCCCTTACCGGTTCGACAAAGATGCGCGCGCCTTCGACGCGGGTAACGCGGACCGGCGTTCCCTCCGGGATGAAATCGCCCTCCGTTAAGACGTCTACCCGGTGCCCGTCGATCGTCGCTTTGCCCGCAGGGCGCAACAACGAGGCGGCCGAGCCGGTTCGTCCGCGCAAATATCTGAAGTCGCTGCTGGCTACGTAGTCCGGCCCTTGCACCCCGGCAAACGTCAGGCGTTTCAGAAAAGCATTCTCCGGAAATGCGCGCGTCGACAGCCAGAAAAACACGACGGTGAGAACGATCGCGGTCGAAATGGTCTGCAACGCAATGAAAAAGAACGGAATCCCGAAAGCCAGCAAAACCGCAAGCAAGAGCAGGATTCCACCCAGAATCCCCGGCGCACCGTGCCCGGGCACGACGTGCAGTTCGAAGAGAATGCCGGCAACGCCGAGCACGGCGAGGGCAATGACGAGACCGTTGCTAAACCCGGCGTACACATGCGTTCCAAAAAATAACGCAAACGCGCTGACGCCGATAAATCCGGCGATGCCGTGCAGGGTTTGCATTTCGATCAGTAGTCCGAGCATACCGAGTGTGAGAAGCAAGCCGCTCACTTCCGGGCTGGTCGCAAAACGCGCAACTTCTTCGCCCCAGGTGTACTCGGCGGTTTGCAGGGGACCGTTGAGATCGTTGTGCTTGAGGAAATCCGCCTGGGAGGTTTCGACGGCATCGGCAATGCGCGCGCGCTTGGCGTCTTCGGCGTTGAGGGTGAGAATCGCGCCGTGCTTTTTGTAATCAGGCGCGTCGGCGTTCGGATCGACCATTGCGGCCGCTAGTTTGGCATCGCGATGATTACGTTGCGCCGTCGACTCGAACTCCGCGCGCAAAGCGGAGATCGTTTTAATGGTGGTGGGGATGGGCTCTGCCGCGCCGATGCTCGCACCGGGGGCCATACCGATACGGCGCGCACTGAGCGTAACCAGCGCGCCGGCAGACCATGCGCGACGCGATACAAAAGCATAGGTCGGCACTTTTGAATCCAGTAATGCATCCCGGATCTCGGTGGCGGAGCTAACGAGGCCGCCGAACGTATCGACATCCAGGACAATGGCGGATGCGCCGCTAGCGTTGGCTTGCGCGATCGTACGCTGGACGAGATGCGCCATGCCCTCGTCGATGGTGCCGTGAATCGGGATCAAAACAACGTCTTGCTGATTGCTGCGGGCGGAACCGCTAAGAAAGAATCCGGTGAGGCCCCCAACGACGAAGAGGCCAAAAATCAAACGGCGCAGCTGCCGCAAAGCACTCATAGCTTAGGGTACCACGCCGACTGGATGAAGTTACAAAGCGAGTTCTTCGGTCACGATCTGGCGGACCAGGTTGCCGTCGGCATTGCCTTTGAGCAGGGGCATGACGGCTTTCATCACGGCGCCTTGATTGCGGCCTTCCGCGGGAATTCCGGCGATGCCCGCTTTCACGATCTGGCGGATTTCGTCCGGCGATTTTTGCGCCGGCAGATATACCATAAGAATATCGCGCTCGCGCTGTTCTCTTTGCGCGAGATCCTCACGCTTGGCTTTGCTGTACTCCGCGATTGAGTCGTTGCGTTGCTTGACTTGGCGGCGAACCACATCCAGCTCATCGGCGTCGGAGAGATCCTTGCCCGCTTCGGACCGCTTATAGGTAAAACCAGAAAGGGCCGACCGCAAAGTGTCGACCCGAACCTGATCTCTTGCCTTCATGGCCGCGACCATCTCCGCTTGGATACGGTCCTTGAGAGCGGCCATTGCTATGTGCGGCGCTTACGAGCCGCGGCCGACTTCTTCTTGCGTCGGACGCTGGGCTTCTCGTAATGTTCGTGCTTGCGTGCCTCGGCTAAGACGCCCGCCTTTTGGGTGGCTTTCTTAAAACGGCGCAGAGCGCTCTCAATGGTTTCCCCGGGAGCAATACGGACTTCCATTTTTTTCAACCCTCCCCTCAAGCGGCGCCGCGAGGCGCCAAAATATCGGCCCGTCTGGAGACGGACCTCGACACTCTATCACAGGCCCGGAACACGGTCAACGACGTTGATGAGCCGCGGCCTAGTGCACACTATCCAGTTTCACGGCGCAGAGGATTGCCGTCCGATTTACTTTGTGATACAAAGTAAAGTGTCGTGTTTGCTTTGTTAAAACGGCCGAGCGCCTTTCTTCCCCTGGCGATTTCGACGGGATTTTTAGCCGCGTTCCTCATTTGGTTTATCCAGGGGACGCTCGTTCGTGCGCCTGATGAGGACGCCGGCGCGCACCTATTCCAGATACTGATGCCTACGCAGTTGGCGATCATCGCCTTCTTCGCGATTTCGTGGCTTCCCAAAAAGCCGAAACATGCGCTGCAGGTGCTGGCTCTGCAAGTCAGCACGGCGCTCGCCGTGCTCGCCGTTGTTTACGTTCGCCACCTCTAAGCCGCTCGTGCGCCACGGAGGAGTCCCGGACGCTTCAAGCGAGCAATCGTTGGGTACATAGGGAACATGATCGACCCAATAAGATCGGTGGCCCAAGATTCGAGCACGGCGATCGAATTTTATGGCGGTATCTCGCCGCTCAACACCGCGACGCCCGCTCAAAACGTGCAGAGCGTGGACGACGCGCCCGTCGTCCGGCCCGTTACGCCCGTGGCTACCGTCTCCCGGCAGACGCCCAACGGCCGCCAGCTCGGCCACGTCATCGATACGTACGCTTAGCGCACCGTGATCTTCTCGGGCTGACCCACGGCGGCAACGGGTGGCCCGTACATCGCATACGCAACCGGCGGTGCAGCCGTGTACGTTCCCGGCGTCGTTACCCGAAACGTGTAGCGTAAATGCAGCGGATAGTTCGCATATAGATGGTCCGCAAAAAACACCACGCGGTCATCAAAGAATTGCAGGCCGCTCCATTTGTTGCCGGCCTCTCCCTGGACCGGTTGATATTCGACACCCGCCGGAAACGGATCTTCGATTGCAACGTAGTCGACATTGCTCGCTACTCTGACCGTCGTGTCGACCGTGACTTCATCGCCAACCTGCCACGGCCATCGTTTTGCTTCGTATTTGCGGTCAATCGAAAATGACGGCGGACGGGCCCGCAGGCGCGATAGAATCGAGGCCTCTGCATCCGCTACATTTCTTGCCGATGGTGGAGCGTAGCGCGTCCAATCGGTTGACCAATACAACAAACCCGTTCCGCTCACGTCAAATCGAACGTTTGCCCCGTGCTCCATCTGTGCCGCCGGCACCGTTATAACTGCGTCCGCGCCGCTCAGCAGCGCGTTTGTAACGTGCAGATGCCGAACCAACTTTTGGTCCACGTACACATCGACGCGCGAGTCGGGATGAAACTCATCCGAACCGGGTCTCGCCGCCTCGGCAATCGCGTAAACGGCCGCTGCGGTGTCCTTGGTGGTGTACCACCAACTGCCGCGTTGCTGGAGGCGTAGATAGTTGACGATTTTTTTCGTGCGATCCGATCCCGGGTCGAGAGCCGCATTCAAGCGCAAGGCATACGCGGTTGTCTCGATCGGGTCGTCCTCCCATGCATAGTGCCACGTTTGTCCGAGCCAATAGGCATACGAATCCATTTGCAACATATGTCCGTTGAGTTGATCCAGCAGCGAGCGCGCCGCAGCGTCGTTCTTGAGCCGGTGTTGGGCCAGCCCGAGCACGGCTAACGCGTAGTCGTTGAG
>JALZBM010000058.1 GCA_030947385.1 Vulcanimicrobiota bacterium | reverse complement strand
TGCTGCGCCGCGCTGGTTGCAACGTCGTCATTCCTTCGAATCAAGGGTGCTGCGGCGCCATCACCGTGCATGCGGGCGACATGCCGGGCGGCCGGAACCTTGCCAAACGTAACATTCGCGCATTTGAAGATTCCGGCGCCGACTATTATGTCATCAACGCGGCGGGCTGCGGGTCGACGCTCAAAGAGTACGGCGAAATGTTCGCTGCCGACGAAACATGGGCGCACCGCGCAAAAGCGTTTTCCGCCCGCGTGCGCGATATCACGGAAGTTCTCGACGAACTCGGCTTGCCGGCGCCCACGCGCCGTGTCGACCGCATCGTAACCTATCAAGAGCCGTGCCACCTCGCACACGCGCAGCGCGTTACGTCCGCTCCACGCCGCCTGCTGGCAGCAATTCCCGGACTCACGCTCATCGAAATGAATGAGAGCAGCATCTGTTGCGGATCGGCGGGAATTTATAACGTTACCCAACCGGAAATGGCGAAACGCCTGCAAACGCGCAAAATCGAAAACGCGATTGCAACGAAAGCCGACGTCATCGTGACGGCAAACCCGGGATGTGCGTTGCAATTAACGGCAGGCTTGAGCGGCGAACGCAAACCGCCGGCCGTCAAGCACATTGTGGAAGTGCTCGACGAAGCGTACGCGGACTAAATCGAAGGAGTAAGCCGGCCCGTATCTTCCAGCGCGCTTTGGAGCGTCGCGTAAACTTTGAATACGCGCATCAGCCCCGTAATATTGAGCAGCCGTTCGATCGGTCCCTCGAGAATCACCAAACTCACACTGCCGTGATTTTCCATCGCACGGCGGTGACCGCCGATCAACGCGCCGAGTCCAGTGGAATCGATAAACGAAACCTGCGTCAGATCGACGATGATTTCGTGTTTGCCTTCGTTCGTCGCTTCGAGCAATGCGGCACGCACGATCGGCGAGGTTGCCAAATCCAGACTGCCCTTTAAACGAAAAATCAGCGCATCGCCGTTATGCTCGGTCTTGATATCGATAGACAGTTCGTCGTGGGACATGCTCGGCTGCTCCTAATAGGGATACGGACGTCGAAGTCAGGCGCGTTCGCGCCTCGCGTAAGCCGACCTTTTCCAGCGCTAACGTCAACGTGAGAAGGCTCGCGCCGCTGCGTCCCAGCGCCACACATCGCCGGCGGTCAAGTGCACACCGCCGATCCAACGATGAATTGCGTGCGTTTCCAGCCAGTCGGACTCGCCCGCATGCACCCGCCGCCCCAGCGGCGTGAGCGCGTAACCCGTTTGCGTTTGTTCCAATACGGGTGCACTCGTACCGGCCAATGTGTCGAGAATTGAAAAGAACGGGGTATCGCCGAGAAACGATGCCTCTTCGCGCATTTGCGAGAGCCGGAAGATGTCGTCGCGGCGATGCGCGCCTTCCGCAACGGTGTCCAGAATTTGCGACTGTGTGCGCGAAAGGCCCGTACGGACGGCCGGGTATTCTTCGAACAGCCGCCGGATCGCACCGTGAAGATGGCGCATTTCGGAGGTGACGTGATTGTGCATTTCATACAACGGCTGCGGCACCGGCGCGCGAAACGCGTCCCACACTTGCGAGGCAAGTTTGAAAGTCGCCGCGTTGACCGGCCGGCGTTTGGTCTGCAAAGGCACCAGTTCTTCGGGCATCAAGTTGCCTAAAAAATCATCGGTCTGGATCAATTGCACTTTTCCAAGCGGCAGCGATTGGGTTGCGAGGTAATGCAAGATTTGCAGCAACTGCAGTTGATCGTAAAGGTCGTGCTCGAACCACAGGACCACTTCTTCATACTCGCCAGCCTTCGCAATCGTACGATCGCGCTTTTGGAAATCCCGACCGAGACGAATTGCATTGCCAAATCCGTTTAGGCCGAGGAATTGCGCGCGCACGGCACTTGTTTCTTCCAACGAGGCGCCCGCCGGGACGGGTCCTTCGTGCAAAATATCGCGCCACGCAAGGTGCACGCCCGGAAGCCCCGCTTTTTTCCAAGAGTAGGCAACGGCGTCGCCGTTGGTGATATGGAGCGTAGCCGCGTGTGAAATGGTTACCTACCTGAGGTCATTCGTAGCGGGAGTTCCTCGGAAAACTGACGCATCGAGAATATCTGGCGCCATTTCGTTCCCGCCGGCGCGGAGACGCCGCCAATCCATAGGCGCGTTTTTGGCAATGCGTCGCTGAGCAAACGCAGCGAAGCGATCGCGCGCGGATCGGGCATGACCGCGCTGATGGCGATGCCCTCAACGTTGAGGTCGGCGCACATCTGAATCAGGTCCGGAACGCTCATCCCACCCCCCGCAAAGACGGCATGGCGGCCGGATGTCGCAGCGACGTACGCCGCAAGCGCCGCGCCGATCGTGTGCTGCTCGTAGGAAAGTGTGGCCGCAAGAATTCGCGCGCCGCCGGGGTTGTCGACCCGGCTCGTCATTGCGCTTAAAATGCCGGTTACCACAGAAGATGCCAAATGCTCTTGCGTTACCGAGAGCCGCCGTTGCTCCCACCAGTTGCCGATTTGCCGGAACAGCGGACCGATAAGGTCGTCCGCAAACGAAACCGCGCTCCGCGACGCCCCCAGAAAGTCAATGTCTTTGGCCAACGCGACCGAATCGAATGCCTCAATATGTCCGAGCATCCGCTCCACTGCAGCGCGATTGATTTTTTGCGCGTTGGGGGAGGCCACGGTTAATGCTTCCAGCTCTTGCGTACCGAGCTTTGCCACTGCCGAGATCCGGTTACCTTGAGAGACGGCGTCCCGCAACAGGCGCAGACGTAGCACGTCTTGCTCCGTGTAAAGGCGTTCGCCGGTGCCGGCTCGCTCCGGAGCGACGGCCGCATAGCGCCGCTCCCATGCGCGCAAAACATCGATGCTCAGTTCGGTGAGCTTGGCGACGGTTTGAATCTTCATCTTGTCCTGGACAATGCTTTGACGAAGTCGCTCCTAATTCATAGACTCTGGGCTGATGAGCACCACGTCGATCCTCCTGGAAGGCCGCCAAGGCTTCGAAGCCTCGTACCGCGAGCACTCTGCTGTCGTCTATCGCACGGCGTTGCGCATCGTCGGCAATCACTACGAAGCCGAAGATGTTACGCAGGGCGTGTTCCTCAAAGTCTGGGCGGACCCCGCCGCATTCCGCGGCGGAAACAAGGCGGCGTGGCTCACGACGGTCGCGCACAACCATGCGATCGATGTTTTGCGGCGAAGGCGCACGACGTTGCTGGGCGAGGTGCAGATTGAATCGCTTCGGCCTGCACTTACTGCCGAGCCGGATAAGGTTGAGGATATCGCGATCGGACTGGCGACTCGGCGTGCGTTACGCGACGCGATCGCTACCCTCGCGCCGCGCGAACGCATGGTCGTTCTCGATTCTTTTGTCGACGGCCGGTCGCACGAGCAGATCGCGCAAATCCGGGGCTTGCCGCTCGGCACCGTGAAAACTCGCATCCGGCAAGGATTGCGCCGTTTGAGGCCTGCGCTCTTAAGTCTGCGGTAAAGCGATGAATGCGGCAGCGCGACTGCAAGCCATGCTAAGCGCCCGTTCGTTAGGCGACCGTCGAGCCGTCGAAGCCCTGAGCGCGCTTTCAGCCGCGCAGGCTGCCGCGCTGGAGACCGCAGTAACGGATGCGATACGCGCCTTGGGTTTTGAAGACGCGGCATACCACTGGGTGATTTCCCCCAACGCCGAACTCGATGGAAATACCCCGCTTCACTTTCTCCTCGAAAGCGAATTGTCGGCCACGAAGGTCAAATATCTTTTACGCACGATTCAAAAGCGTCCCTGAGCGAGGAACAAATGAAATACGTCTGTCAGTACTGCGGAACCCAACTCCCCGTCGACCGCGACATCGACACGGAAGCGTACTTCTCGTCATTCGTAACAAATCACGGCGCCCAGTGCCCGCGCCAGTTTCCCGAAGACCGTCAGGAGCCGCAGCTCTCGGTCCGGACCTACTAAAAAACCCAGCCGGCGCTGGGTTTTCTAATTGGCTGGGGCGGATGGACTCGAATCGGAACGCCGCCGCGACATCCGGTCGCTGCGTTCCATACCGGCATCCTGCCGGTACCGTTGGTTCTCGCCAGCGAAGGTGTTGTATAAAAAACCCAGCCGGCGCTGGGTTTTTTAAATTGGCTGGGGCGGATGGACTCGAACCAACGCATGGCGGCTTCAAAGGCCGCTGCCTTACCGACTTGGCGACGCCCCACCGGCGCTCACCGGGATTATCGTTTTACCCCGACTCTCCTGGTGATTTGCGAGACGAGCGGGATTTCAAACATTTCCCCGCGCGCCGCCCGCCTACTATAGCGTACGGCAAACGTGAGCACTACGGCAAAAACGGCAAAATCGATCAGGATGGCGAGCGTGTAAATCCAGATCGTGGCGCCCACGCTCGCACTTGCGGCGGCTCCGGCGACGATGCCGGACAAGATCAAGGGCCATGCAAGCGCGACAAACGCTGCAACCGCAGCTAAGATCCCGAACCACAGCGCTTGCCGGGTATGAAATTCAAACCAGTTCGACTTTGAGGATCGCACCACGAACGTTTCGTAGACCGCCATCGGCCAGATCAGGTAGTTCCACGCAGCGCGCCGGTGTTCGGCGTCTGCGTTTCCGCCGGTTAGCGCGATGCGAGCCGTTTCGCGCCGATGTAGCGCGCCGACCAATACGAATCGCTCAGGCTACTGACCATGACGCCATGGCTCGAACTTGCATGTGCGAATCGTCCTTTGCCTAGATAGATGCCGACGTGCGACGGACCGGGCTCGTAGGTTTGAAAGAAGACCAGATCTCCCGGAACCATGCCGCCCGTGACGCGCACGCCCGCATAGTATTGCGCGTCGGCGGTTCGCGGAATGTGAAGGCCAACCAGGGCGAAGACGTGCTGAACGTATCCCGAGCAGTCAAAACCGCCTGCGGACGTCCCGCCGAATGCGTAGGGAACTCCGAGGAAGCGCAGGGCACCCTGCGTGAGCCCTTTGGCGACCCCGGCGGTGCGCGAAAGAATGCGCGCCGCAAATTTGCTAAGGCTGCGTGCGTGGGGGGTCTCCGCTGCCTCGGCGGGCCGGGCTGCTTCGGCGACGGAAGCGGTGGAAGTCCAGGCGGCAACGTCGGGGCTATCGGCATCGGCCACCGCTTGCGCGGCGACGGCGGCTCCCGAAGGTTGCGCCGGGGATGTGGTGTCTGCGGCCTGGGCGACCAGACTCGAGCCCGAAATCAAAATGCAAAAAAGCCCGGCTGCTAATGAAAAACGCAAGAACTGCTCCTCTTTCAAAACACTTACGGGGTTAGTTGACGGGTTCGGACGTGAAAGTCGCCCTAGGACCGACCGGCCCATTCACCCCTACCGAAATGTCCCCCGCTCCGGGCCGCTAGCCCGGACTCAGCGATATATGGCAGGTTATAGTAGAGTAATCGGCATCGAAAGGCGTTCCTTTAGGAACGTCCCGCGGTACCGCGTTGCTTGGGGGTTAAGTGCCCGAAACCGATCTCCTTCTTCGAGCTTAACACGCCGTTAACGAAGGTTACGGCACTTCGATCGATGCGGCGGCACGCTCGATCTTCCCCGCCAACTCATGCGCCATCGCATCGATTTGGGCTTTGTCTTCGCCCTCGATCATCACCCGAATTAGGGGTTCCGTTCCCGACGGCCGCACGAGTAACCGGCCCGATTTTCCCAAGCGTTGCTCCGTTTGCACGATGCTTTCGATAATCGCCGGGTCTTGCAACACGCCCTTGTGCGGCGTGCGAACGTTGACCAAAATCTGCGGATACACGTGCATCGCGGCGGCGAGTTCGTGCAACGTCTTTCCGCTTTTTACGACCGTACTCAAAACCGTTACGGCCGTCATGGGCCCGTCGCCCGTGGTGTTGCGTTGCAGGTCGATAATGTGGCCCGACTGTTCGCCGCCAAGCGTGTAACCGCCGGCGCGCATTTGCTCGAGAACGTAACGGTCACCGACGGGTGCCCGCAGTAACCGGATTTTGGAAGCATCGAGCGCGCGCTGCAAACCGATATTGCTCATGACGGTGCCGACCAACGCATCGCCCGGTAATGCACCCAGATCGTGCCGCGCCTTTGCCAGGACAAACATGATGTGATCGCCGCTGAGCACCTGCGCCGTTTCGTCGATGAAAAGCGCGCGATCCGCATCGCCGTCAAAAGCCACGCCGATCACTCGCTTTTCCCCGCCATCGAGCAGTTTGCGCACGCGAGCGCGCAGCGGCTCGAGGTCCGTTGCGCCGCAATTCACGTTGATACGCGATCCGTCGGCTTCGCAATGCAGCTCGTGCACCGTTGCGCCCAACTTCTTTAACACGTACGGTGCGATGGCGTACGCGGCTCCAAATGCGGCGTCCACGACCACCGTCAGTCCGGTCAGGTCCGCCGCTTTTTCGTAGAGGGCATCGTAGTACTTCGCGCCCAGATTTTGCGCCAGTTTGGCCACCCCGATACCGGCTCCGACCGGGCGCGGCAGCTCATCGTCCTCAAGCAGCCCTTCGATTTCGATCTCCGTTGCATCCGAGAGTTTGAATCCGTCGGGGCCGAAAAATTTAATGCCGTTATCGGCGATCGGATTGTGCGATGCGCTGATCATGCATCCCGCTGCAGCACCCGTGCGCACCGTGACGATCGCAACGCACGGTGTTGGGACGATGCCGATTGAAACGACGTCGCGTCCCACCGAAGTTATTCCGGCCGTGATGGCGGCCTCGAGCATCGTCCCCGACAAACGCGTATCGCGCCCGAGAACGATGGGCTTGTGGCGGTCGCTCGTGTGCGAGAGTACCGTCGCTCCCGCTCGTCCGATTTTGAATGCGAGTTCCGGCGAGAGTTCGGTATTGGCGATCCCCCGTACGCCGTCGGTTCCGAAGATCCGAGTCAATGCGATGCTCCTGCGATAAAGTGAACTTGGACGCGAACGAGGTCGGGCGAGACTTGTACGCCCGCAACTTCGCCGCCGGCGGAATCAACCGCGGCGGGACGCACCATTGCATCGAATGCAGCGGGTGAGGACGCAAGGGGTACTTCAACGCGAATGGCCGCAACCCGCGAAAGGTCGTCGGAAGCACCGCGCACGCGCGCCTGCACCGGCGATATTCGCGTCGTGGACGCTACGATACCGCGCGTTTGTCCGCCGCTGTAGTGCAAGGCCAGCGCGAATGTTTTTTCTTCGACCTTGACCACCTTGAGCGTCACGGACGCCGGGCTAAGCGATTGAATTTGCAAGTTTGCCGCCACCACCTGAATCGGGATGGTGTAAACACCTTCGGCCCGATTATCCAGATCGACGACGGCTTTGACCTCATCCGGGCGAATCGCCGCACCGCCCCGGCGCGGCGGGACGACCGTGACGATCGCATTCTTTTCCGGCAGGCGGGCAGCGTAGCCGACCGCAAGCCGAATCACGGTAATGGGAACGCTCAGTTGCTGGTCGAAGCGCGCCGCGATGACGGGATTGACGGCAAAGCGAAAATAACTCCAACCTGCGATTGCCAGGACCAGAGAAAAGACTTTAAGTAGAAAGTTCTTTCGTAATATCTGCAGCACGTGATTCCGTTGTCGGCCGGCGCGTGCCCAAACGCGCACGAATCAAAGAGATAAAGTCGCTCGAGCTATGCTGCGCTCGCGGGGCTCTCGTGCAGGCGAGCAAAAAGCGCGACAGACGCGTTTCATCATCGATGACGCGCGAAAGGCGCCCTTCGCGGGCCACGGCGATATCGCCGCTTTCTTCGGAAATAACGACGACAACGGCATCCGTCTGTTCGCTTAAACCCAAAGCGGCGCGGTGCCGGGTGCCCATGCGTCGCGCGGTCAGCGATTGCTCGGCCAGCGGTAGAAAACAACCCGCGGCTTGCATCTCGGCTTCGCGTATAATAACGGCTCCGTCGTGCAACGGCGAGCGCGGGGTGAAAATTGAAAGAAGTAATTCCACCGATAACTGCGCGTTTAACGTCGTCCCGCTCTCGACGAATTCCTTGAGACCGCTGGATTGCTCGATGACGATGAGGCCGCCGGTGCGGTTGCGCGAGAGCACGAACGCCGCCTTAGCAATCATCGCGATCGCGCGGTCTTCGGCGCGTGAGCTTCTCGTTTCGTCCGGTTCGTTGAAACGGAATAGGCCGCCCCGCCCGAGTTGTTCGAGCGCGCGCCGCAGCTCGGGCTGAAAGATAATGGGCAGCGTAACAGCCGCGCCGAGTACGATAATCTGCAGAATCGCGCCCAATAGCAACAGATGCAGCAAGTTGGCAACCGCGAGCAGTACCACCAGCACCAATACGCCCGAAAGAATTTGCACGGCTCGCGTTCCGCGAATCAATAGCAGCACGTAATAGACGAGCATCGCCGTGGCAACGATGTCTAAGACATCCGCGATACCGAAGTATTGCCGCAGTTCAGCGACCGGCATCACGCACCAACACTTCCAATATCCGGCCGATTTCCAACTCGGGGCACTCCAGGCCGGCGGCGGCAATCGCCGTTTCCATTTCGGCCGAAAGTGGCGAGAGCAGCGTCGTCGTACGCGTCGTACTTCCGAAGCGCTTCAGTTCGGCACCGATCAACGCATTGACGACCTGCCAGGGCGTGACCTGTGGATCGAATTCGATAACCAGGGCGCGTTCTCGCACGACCACGCGCGTTACGCCGGCCGGTGCTCCGGCTCCACCGAGCGATTCGTGCAAGGCGTGCAAGGCATCTGCCGCTTCGGGTTCAATTCCCAGTGCGATGATTGCCGGTTCGTTTTTTATTGCCGAAGGATAGCGTGCTGCAAGGCCGGACGCACGCGCCTGCGGCGGCAGATTCAATAAGGCATACGTGGTTGCGAAAAGAGCGCTGGAGAGCAGCGCACAACTCGCGCCTTCGGCGGCTACGGACGCAGCAAAATCCGCGCGTTCCTCCGGCGCAAGGTCGCGGTCGAATCGCCAAGTTTGATAGCCGCTCACGGTGGTTAGCATCGTTAGCCGCACGTCCACTTCATTCATGCGAATAAACGCCCCGGTTCGCGCCGTTGTAACCTCGGTCGGCAAGAACGTGGCCTGGATCGTTTTGGAATCCGAAACGCTCGCGCGCGTCGCAACGCTCAAACGCAGCACCGGAAAGCGCGAAATGCTCGTTCCCGGCGACCTCGTCCTGGCAAGGGTACTCGAAGACGACAAAGCGGTCGTCGATTCGGTCGAACCGCGTCGTTCGATCCTGGTACGCCGTAGCGGTGAACGCACCAAAACGATGGCGGCAAACATCGATACGATCGCAGCCGTCACGGCTCTGGCCGATCCCACACCGCGCCTGGTGCTCTTGGATCAACTCCTGGCCTTCGCGGAATTTGAATCCTTGCAAAGCCTCGTGCTCTTCACGAAGCCGGATCTAGTCAGTCCCGAAAGCGCGTCGCAATTGGAGCGCCTGTATTCCGGCCTCGGTTACCAGACGCTGACCGTCAATCCGAAAGCCGGCTTGAATGTCGAGGCTTTAAAGGAAACGCTCGCGACCCGTCACGCGATGCTCGCGGGCGTCTCCGGCGTCGGAAAGAGTTCGATCTTCAAGGCCCTCGGCGGCGAGAGCCTTGTCGGGGCCGTCTCCCGCCATGGCCTGGGCAAACAAACGACGACCACTTCTCGCCTGTACCGAACGCCTGAGGGCTTTTTGATCGACAGCCCGGGCGTGAGCGAGTTTGGCCTCGGTCCGGTGACGGCCTCGGAACTCGCGCAGGCCTTCCGCGAGATGCGCGTGCCGGCCGGACGCTGCCGGTTCAACGATTGCAGCCACAGGCACGAGCCCGGCTGCGCGGTCCGCTCAGCCGTAGAGGCGGGTGAGATCGCCCGCAGCCGGTACGAGAGCTACTGCTACATCCTGCCAAGGACCTAGACCCGTCCGCGGGAGTGTGCTACAATCCGCCTCGTGTTCGGGGGATGCCCCCGATCTCTTCAGGAGTGGATTCTTGCCCAATATTAAAGCCGCGACCAAGTGGGTCCGGCAAACCGAAAAACGTACCAAACGCAATCTCGACACCAAAACGCGTTTGAAAACCATCTTCAAAAAGGCTGCTAAGACCGGCGATGAAGCGCAGGGCCGCACCGTTGAAGCGCAATTCGATAAAGCCGCTTCCAAAGGCATCATTCATCCCAACAAGGCCGCCCGCAAGAAATCCCGCTTGGCCAAAGCGTTGAAGACCGCATCCGCAGCGCCCGTTAAAAAAGCCGCCAAGTCATCCAAAAAATCTCCCGCGAAGAAAGCGGTCAAAAAGAAATAACTTCACGAAACGATCGTTAATAAGAAGAGAGCCGCGCGAAAGTGCGGCTCTTTTCTTA
>JALZBM010000237.1 GCA_030947385.1 Vulcanimicrobiota bacterium | reverse complement strand
CACCCAAGCGATTGCCGATGCCGACGCGGCGCGCGCCGCTGCAAAAACGTACGGCTTGCCGCTTGCCCTCAAGGCCTCGGGCGGCGGTGGCGGCAAGGGCTTGAAAGTCGCGCACACGATGGAAGCGATCGAGGCCGCCTTTACGACCGCGCAGCGCGAAGCACATGCGTACTTTAACAACGGTACGATCTACGCGGAGCGGTACCTTGAAAATCCCAAGCATATCGAACTGCAAGTGCTCGCGGATAAGTTCGGCAACGTGGTACATGTCGGCGAACGTGACTGCTCCCTTCAGCGCCGCCATCAGAAACTTCTGGAAGAAGCGCCGGCCGGTATTTCACCGCGCGTCCGCGATGGGCTACGCGACGCCGGCATCAAAGCGGCGAAGGCCATTGCGTACGACTCCGTCGGAACGATCGAATGTCTCGTCGCGGGCGACGACTTTTATTTTCTCGAAATGAACACGCGCATCCAAGTCGAGCACACGGTCAGCGAAATGATCTCGGGGCTCGATCTGATCCGCGAACAGATCCGCGTTGCCGCCGGCGAAAGACTCGGGTACGATCAAGACGCGATCGTCTTTCGCGGGTTCGCGATCGAAGGCCGCGTCAACGCGGAAGATCCCGCGGATAACTTTCGGCCCGCGCCGGGAACACTGACGCAGTACAAAGAGCCCTCGGGTTTGGGCGTGCGCGTCGATTCGGCGGCATACCCGGGCTACACCATTTCGGCCGAATACGATTCGATGATCGCAAAGCTCATCGTCTGGGCGCCTACGCGGGACGAGGCCCTGGCGCGTCTGCGCCGCGCGATCGACGAATTTACCGTTGGGGGAGTGCCGACGACGTTACCGCTCTTGCGCGCGCTGACCGGCAACGAGCACGTCAAGGATGGATCGTACGGTACGGCAACGCTCGAACAGTTTGCGGCAACGTCGTTTACTGCGCCCAGCAACGGCGCAAGCATCGCCTGTCCGCTTGCAAAAGACGATCCGTCCGAAGCGATCCG
Source organism: Vulcanimicrobiota bacterium (assembly GCA_030947385.1). GTDB lineage: Bacteria > Vulcanimicrobiota > Vulcanimicrobiia > Vulcanimicrobiales > Vulcanimicrobiaceae > JACRUB01. The sequence continues at coordinate 3,068 of JALZBM010000237.1, read as the reverse complement.
CGTCGAAGTCAACGGCAAGCTCTACAGCGTTCGCGTCCTCGATCTTCCACCCGGCCTGCGAACCGCCGGCCCCGGCTCGGGCGGCGCGGGACGCTTTGCACCTCGGCGCGCTGCTGCGCGCAAAACAAATCTTGCGGCCGGCAACGACGTGCGTTCGCCCATGCACGGCGTGGTTGTTGAACTTGCCGTCGGCACCGGCGACACCGTCAACACCGGCCAAGTTGTCGCGGTGATTGAAGCGATGAAAATGATGAACGAGGTTCGCGCCCATAAAGACGGAACGGTCGCCCGCGTGCATGCGACGCAGGGTGAGACGGTCGAAGCGCAAGCCCCGCTTGTGACGATCGAGTAGATGGCGCGCGATACGAACGGTAGCGGCATTCCGCTGCAAACCAGCTACGATTGCATTGCCGGGCCGGCGCACGAGACGGGTACGCCCGGGACCTTTCCATTTACCCGCGGCGTGCGCGGCGACATGTACCGCGGGCGCTTGTGGACGATGCGACAGTACGCCGGATTCGGCACCGCCACCGAATCCAACGCGCGCTACCGCTATCTGTTGGCCCGCGGGACGACCGGTTTGTCCGTGGCGTTCGACTTGCCCACGCAACTCGGCTACGACTCCGACGCCCCTCAATCGCGCGGAGAAGTCGGCAAAGTCGGCGTTGCGATCGACAGCATCGCCGATGTGGAGACACTCTTTGCGGACATTCCGCTTGAGAACGTCACGGTCTCGATGACGATCAATGCCCCCGCCGCCATCATCCTTGCGATGGTGCTGGCAGTCGCGCGGCGCCGCGGCATTCCGTTTGACCGCCTCGGCGGAACCATTCAAAACGATGTGCTCAAAGAATACGTCGCGCGCGGAACCTACATTTATCCGCCCCAACCTTCGATGCGTCTGGCCACCGACGTGATGGCGTACTGTGCGACGGATGTGCCGCAGTGGAATACGATTTCCATTTCGGGCTATCACATTCGCGAAGCCGGATCGACCGCACTGGAAGAGATCGCGTTTACGCTTTCGAACGGTAAAGCATACCTGCGTGCGGCGCGCGATGCCGGATTGGACCTCGATACCATCGCTCCCCGGCTTTCCTTTTTTTGGAACGCGCACAACGACTTCTTCGAAGAGATCGCCAAGTTCCGGGCAGCCCGCTATCTTTGGGCACACATCACGCGCGACGAGTTCGGCTGTCAGGATCCGCGTTCGCAGATGCTGCGTTTTCACGCCCAAACCGGCGGCTCGACGCTGACGGCGCAGGAACCCGAAAACAACGTCGTGCGCGTTACCCTACAAGCACTCGCTGCCGTCCTCGGCGGAACGCAATCGTTGCACACCAACGGAAAAGACGAAGCGATGGCGCTGCCGACGGCGGAATCGGCAAAACTTGCGTTGCGAACTCAGCAAATCATCGGCTACGAGAGCGGCGTCGCGAGCGTCGTGGATCCGCTTGCCGGTTCTTATTACGTTGAAACCCTGACAAACGAATTGATCGCCCGCGCCCGCGCCCTCATCGCCGAAGTGGACGAATTGGGCGGCGCGGTCGCTACGATCGAATCAGGCTGGATGCAAGGCCGCGTCGCCGATTCGGCGTACCGCGCCCAGCAGGCAATCGAATGTGGCGATGCGACCGTCGTGGGCGTCAACGCATTCGTCGAAGCGGGCGAATCGGTTCGCATCCCGCTGCAACGCGTGGACGCCTCGGTCGAGGTAGAGCAGCGCAAGAGCCTTACCGCGTTTAAGGCCGCGCGCGATTTTGACCGGGTCAGACCAAGGCTAGACGCCGTGCGAGCGGGTGCTCGAGGGTCGGCGAATCTCATGCCGCTCTTCATCGAGGCCGTCGATTCCGGAGCGACATTAGGCGAAGTCTGCGACGTTTTGCGCGATGTCTTCGGCGTTTATCGAGCCGGCGAATCGTTCGCATGAAGATCGATCACGTGGCGATCGTCGTCAAAGACCTGGATGCTACCGTGCAGCTTTATACCGGGACCCTCGGTTTTACTATTGTCTACCGTGAGACGATTGCCGATCAAGGCGTCGAAGCGGTCGGCTTACAGGCCGGCGATTCGATTATCGAGTTGCTTCGGCCGCTCGCCGAGGATTCGCCCATCGCGAAATTCAGGGGCGACGCGGCAACCAAACTTCATCACACGGCTTATCGAGTCACCGACATCCGCGCCGAAATAACGCGGCTGAAGAGTCAAGGCGTACGCATGATCGACGAAACCCCGCGCAAGGGCGCGCATGGCAATTTCATCGCGTTTCTGCATCCAAAGAGCACGCAAGGCGTACTGATCGAGCTATGCGAGAAAGACCCTTCGACAGAATCAGGGTGACAGGTTTGGCAACGACGGGGCTAGGGCGGCTTCGATTTGGGTTTCGAACGTGCGCTCCCATGGCAGAGTGATTTTAATTGCTGCGATGTGGTATTGCGGGTAGAGCTGGCCGAGCAGCGTTACCGCGTCGTTCCATAACAGCGCGTTGTTGCGGTCCGAAATTTGCGACGCCGCATCTTGCAGCAAATACGTGTGATCGGGAACGCCGTGCGTGTCCAGCCAAACGTTCAAATCCGGGCGCACGAAATCGTGAAACGCGTAATCATCAACAAAACGGTCGAACGTGAACTCGGCGTGTGCGAGCGCGTTGTAACGATGCGCCCGCCGCCCCGCGCCCGCCGCAATGCCTTCGGCGAGCGCCGTGCCGATGGTATTGGCGTTGGTGTTCCACGACGAATAGGCATCGAGGCGTGAGGCCATTCCATTGTCTAAAATGAGCTTCGCAAATGCGGCCTGATGTGTAAACGAATTCTCCAGAAACGTGAGATCGGACAACAACGCCGGTCGATTTGTGTCGAGCGCGCCGCGGATTGCGGTGATCAGAACGGCGTCGTCAGACGGGGTTGAGCGTGGGACGCGCACGAAAAGCGTCATGTCTGGCCCAGCGTCGTCATGCACGCCGCCGCACAGCGCAATCAAACTGTCGATCGCATTTGAGATCGGTGCGAACTCCAGGGGATCGTTGAACGCCGCGCCGGTTGCGGGTGAATACTGCACGGCAATATGAG
>JALZBM010000236.1 GCA_030947385.1 Vulcanimicrobiota bacterium | reverse complement strand
AACGGTACGGTCGCTATGTCGCCCTTCTTTATCGACGTAGCGAAAACGCACGGTTCGCGAGTTGCGCTCGGCCTGCGATAGCAGCGCAAACGCTTTCTCGCCCAGCTCGTCGAGGCGAATCTCGCTCAAGCGAAATGCGACCGGCGACGGCGCTTGCGCATGACCTTTGGCCGAGCGCCCTGAGGAGCCAATCAGCTTTGCGGTAACGTCGTCGACGTACGAGCCGATCGTGCCGCCAAGGCTCGCTCCAAGAGAACGCAGCGCAACCAAACCAAAGAGCTCGCTGGGACTAAGCTCGAGGCGCTTGAGGCTGTAGCCGCCGGCGAAGCGGTACGTGTTGGACGAGCGGTCGAAAAACCACGGGAAGCCCGCTTCGGACAAGATCGCCAGATAACGGCGCAGGCTGCGGGTACTCGGCGAATGTTCGCCGTCGGAAATGCGCTCTTTGAGTCCCTCGAACGAGAAGCGCCCCTCGTCGATGGCGTTGAGCAACCGTACCAGCAAGACGATCTTGGGTTCCGAGCGTTCGATAGCCGTAGTATCCCTCATCCGTTTCTCTAACTATCCCACATTGTGGCACTCTACCCAGAACTGTGCCATCAAAACGGCATCAAAAGCCCCCTTACGGCTTCGGGAAGCACCCGTCGGGCGCACTGATCGGCGGGACGGCTGCTGCAGGCGGCGTCGTGGTCATTCCGACCGTTATCGGCAAATTTGATCCGCCATCGGTCATCGTGAGAACGGTGTGCGTTTCGGATGCCCCCGGAGCAAGCACGAACGAGCGAATCTGGTAGCGGTGCGGCGCATCGGTCGCGGCGCGCGCAGACGTTGCGCACCCCAGTTCAACGGGCGCGGGATCGGCATCGATTAAATAATTTGCACGCGCCGGACCGCCGCGCGGCGCTTCGTAGAGATACACCGTCTGCGATAACGCCGTCGGGTTGGTGAGCGCGAACGTGAGATTGAAGAGCACGCCGTAGTCGCCGAAGTCTTTTCCCGTACTTTGCGGCGGTACGGCTTGAAGCGTTGGTTCGCGGTCCCCGATATCGATGGTGACGTCTTGCGCGCCCGCGGCGTAAGCAAGGCTCTTGGTTCCATAATTCCCCAGCGCAAAAACGCCGTGACGGTTTCGTCCGTCGCCCGGCAACGGCGCGCTATCCAACAACGTCGCCGGATTGACGCCGGCGGATACGGCAAGGACGGTCACCGTAACCGGCCCGCCCGCAAGGACGTTCACGTCGATCGCGCTAGCAACACCGTCGAGTTGGTTCATCGATACGTCATGCATAAAGAGCGGCGCGTTGCCGGCGATGTCGAAAACCACGCCCTGATTGCGAGTCTTATTGATCAAGAAATCGCGCGTGACCGCATGCCCGACCGTCATCACATCGGGATTGGGTCCGGCAAATCGCTCGACAACCTGCACCGAACTCGTTGCGGTTGACGGTGTGGTCAGCGCGACGAGCAAGTGGCGCGGTCGCGTTCCGTTTTCGTGATAGTCGTACAAGCGCACCGGCGCGGCGCCGGTCACCGTACCACGCCACAAGACACCGTCGCCCAGAATTCGCTCCGGGTCATCGGAATAGAACAACAGCGATGGTGCGAACGGTGCCGCCGCTACGTTCGATACGGCGATCTGCGTCGTTCCGGAAACGTCGAGATACTGTGCGCCGCCGGCGATCGTGACCGGCACGTTGATAATCGTCTGCGAGCCCACCGGCAACGGCGCAGCGGGTGGTGCGATCGGCGAAAGCTGCAGTACCGCACGGGGCTGCACCGATGTTGCGCGGGTAAGCGCAAGTGCGGCTTGTGCGGCGATAAAAGCGGGATCCGGATTTGCGCCCGTGACTTTCAAGAAAACTTGCGGCGCGATCGTACCCGCATTCGGAGCGATGCGCACCGGGACCTCAACGCTCGCGTTGTTCGAAGAATCAACAACGTGCAACGTCGCCGTGCCGTTGCGCAGCGGGCCGAGCGTAATCGTTGTGCCGGTGATGCTTACGCTTGCAACTTTGTTATCGAAGGTCGCCGTTACGGGCCCGGTCGCCCCCGCGATTGAGATATTCTGCTGCAATCCCACGTTGGTGGCGATGCTCGCCGGAGTTGCAACGAGCGGCGAGAGCGAAGGCGGCGGGCTCGGAAGCGGGCTTGCCCCAGGTGGTTCGCTCGGATTCCCCGAGGGCGTAACCGTTGGCAACGGCGCCGGTGGCGGGGGCGGCGATGTTTGTTGGGCCAGTGCGGCCGCAGGGAAGGCCCAAGCGCACATCAATACGGCGGAAATTTTCCGGAGACGCTTCATATGAGGCCTAACGGTTCGCCGCGCGCCGGGAGTTCCTACGAGAAAGCGCCCGATTGCTCGGGCGCTTTATTTTTTATTGGCTGACGGCCGGCTCGCGCGGCGCCGGCGGATCGAGCGCCGGAATCTTGCTGAATTTCAGTTTCTCCGGATCGTCCGGATTGACTTCGGCCAGAATGTGATCGCCGGATGAAAAAGTTCCGCGCAGCATCTCCTCGGAAAGTTCGTCCTCCACTTCGCGCTGAATCGCGCGGCGCAGCGGACGAGCGCCGAATTGCGGGTCCCAGCCTTTTTTGGCGAGCAGCTTCTTCGCATCTTCGGTAACTTCCAGCGTCATCTCTTGCGCTTTGACTTCGCGAATGACTTTGGTGAGTTCGAGACCGACGATCTGCTCGATCTCTTCCCGCGTGAGTTGGTGGAAGACGACAACTTCGTCGACGCGATTGAGAAACTCCGGCCGGAATGTGTGCTTGACCTCTTCTAAGACCTTCGATTTCATCTTGTCGTACATTTGCTCGTCGCTCTTGCCTTCGTCGCGCTGCGTGCGGAAGCCGATATCGGTCGTGGTCTGCATGCCCGTGGCTCCAACGTTGCTCGTCATGATGATGACGGCATTTTTGAAGTCGACTTGGCGCCCTTGCGAATCCGTCAACCGCCCATCGTCGAGCACTTGCAGCAGCAAGTTGAAAACGTCCGGATGCGCTTTTTCGATTTCATCGAGCAACACGACGCAATACGGACGGCGGCGCACGGCTTCCGTGAGTTGCCCGCCTTCTTCATACCCGACGTAACCCGGAGGTGCGCCGACCAAACGGCTTACCGCGTATTTTTCCATATATTCGGACATGTCGATACGGATCATCGATTCGCCGTCGTCGAATAAGAATTCGGCAACGCTGCGCGCCACTTCGGTCTTGCCGACGCCCGTGGGTCCGAGGAAAATAAACGAGCCGATCGGACGTTTGGGATTTTTGAGTCCCGCACGCGAGCGCCGGATGGCGCGCGTGATGACTTCGATGGCCTGGTCTTGCCCGATGACGCGCTCGTGCAGCGACTCTTTCATGTTGAGTAACTTGGCGGTCTCGGCTTCGGCCAATTTAGAAACCGGAATCTTCGTCCATGACGACACGATGTGCGCGATGTCGGCTTCAGTAACTTTGATCGTCTTGTCGGCAGCCGCGCGTTTTTCGTTCCATTCGGTTTCGAGACGCACTTTATCCAAACGCAGTTTCTCTTCTTTTTCGCGTAGCTCGGCGGCCTTGTCGAATTCTTGCGCTTTGACGACCGATTCTTTTTCGGAGGTGACCTTGCGCAGCTGCGCTTCGATTTCGCGCACTTCCGGCGGCGGCAGGGTCGCTTGCAGTCGAACGCGCGACGCGGCTTCGTCGATCAGGTCGACGGCTTTGTCGGGCAAGAACCGGTCCGTGATGTAGCGGTCGCCGAGTTTTGCGGCGGCCACCAACGCTTCGTCCGTGATCGTCACTTTGTGGTGCGCTTCATACCGTTCGCGCAAGCCTTTGAGAATTTCGACCGTCTCTTCAATCGACGGTTCGCCGACCATGATCGGCTGAAACCGGCGTTCGAGCGCGGAATCTTTTTCGATGTGCTTGCGGAACTCGTTGAGCGTCGTCGCACCGATGCATTGCAGCTCACCACGCGCGAGCGCGGGCTTGATGATGTTGCTGGCATCGATTGCGCCTTCGGCGGCGCCGGCTCCGACGAGGGTGTGGAGTTCGTCGATAAAAAGAATGATCTCGCCTGCCGCGCCCCGGATTTCATCCAT
>JALZBM010000235.1 GCA_030947385.1 Vulcanimicrobiota bacterium | reverse complement strand
GTGCTTGCGAGATCCGATCCGGTAACGTGTCCGCCAAGGGTCCGGATGGTTTGCACGGCCTGCGCGATGTGTCCCTGCAGTGTGGCCGCGCCGGCCGCATCCGTCACGTGCGACCATACTTCGATATCCAGCTGCGAGGCCGCAAGATGGGGTGCCAGCTCGTCGATTTCGCGCAGACTCAAACCACTCCAGCCGACGGCCGGTAAAACGCCGACGCGAATTTTCGGTTTCACTCCCGTCTGCCGTGCCCAACGAATTACCGCATCGAGTTCATCGCGCGAGGTTATCGTTGGAATCCCACCCGCGTCCAGCGCGGCGTCCATCCGCTGCGCCGGGATCGACGTCAAAACGAGCAGCGGGTGCGAACTATAGCGGCGCACCTCGAATAACTCGTCGAGGTCGCCCACGCAGTAGCAATCGCAGAGTGCATCCAAGGCGTGGATGAGCGGCTCGAATCCCCAACCATAACCGCGCGCTTTGATGACGGGCCGCACGGGTACGCCCGCAAATGCATGCCAGGCTTTGAAGTTTTGCGCGACGATCGTGGGATCCAGAGCGATCTGCGGCTGCATTCTACCGGAGTACGGTCGAGGTGATCGGGTCGCCGGAGGGCGTTACCACTTCAATTAAGGAACCGCGCCGGTACACGGAGTTCGGCACGATCCACATCGTGTAGGTGCGGTAATCACGCGAGGGTTCGGAGCCGCCGACAGGAGTAACTTCGAAGGCCACAATGCGCACGCGGTTCTCGTTGGCGCGGATCGATTCGATCACCTGACGGAAACCCACTTCGCGATGGGGTCCCATCAACAACAAGACGCCGAACTCGTGATTGAAGCGCACCGGAGCGCGAATGCCCAGCTCCGCGAGCGTTGCATGATCGCGAAAAATAACGATGGCGTTGCCGCCGCCGGCCGTCGTCGTCCCTTGAGCGTAGGTCTTAACGCGCACCTCGCGGCAGCCCGCCAGGGCGAATACCAAAACGAGCGCGATGAAAGGTCTCACCAGGGCCGGGAGTTCTCGTGCCGTCCCGTCCGGCCCCGCGCTCGGGGCGGCGTAAAATAAAATTTGCATGAAACTTGCACCGTCACAGAGTTCTTATGCCGGACATTGAGAAGTAATAAACCTTCGGAGGGACCACCATGCTTGCTTCTTCATTTTTGTTGTTTGCGGCTGCTTTAAACGTCGCCGTAACGGCCGCTCCGACACCCTCGCCGGCAGGCGCCTTGCGCGAAATCGGTCACGTCCGCTCCACCGCCTTTTGTTCGGAGCTGGCCCTTCATGCCAATACCGCAATCTCCGCCGCTCTGCGCAACGATACCGTCCTGGTCCAAACGATCGACCGGATGCAAAACGCACGCCTCGACGGCAACTCAATCACGCGCCGGAACACCCTGCAGAGTCTGGGCGACTTGGCCAAAGAGCTGCGAGCGCGAGCAGTCGCCGGCAATCGCGAGGCGGCCACCCTGCGCACCATGGCGGGCCAATCGACCGATCCGGAACAGAAAGAAGAACTCAAGCGGTTTGCCGACGCGCTGGGCGGAGCGCTCTACCGCCAGAAGCAGGTCGCAAACGACCTTAACGGCCTGCTGGCCGCCTTCGATTACCACGACATGAGACCGACCGCAACCGACCTCGCAAGTATGAACGGGGGTCGTCCGATCGCCCACTCAGTCTTCCCGGAAGACCCGAAATTCAACGCCTATTCAGCCCGCTCGCAAAGCGATCCGTTCAACCGTCCCCTCACGGACACGGACCTAGCCGCTATCGCCGCCAAGGACTTCCAGGCGCGGATTCCGGACATCAGTAACGATGAGGGCATCGCTTCGAATCATGCCGTGGGCGCAACGAGCGGCTGTTAGCCCCCCTTCGACAGGGCTCAGGGGTGACACGGATGGGTGGCTTGACACGTTTGGAAGAGTAGTTTAGTCGTTGCCCGTGCTTGAAGTGGTGGGCTAGACTAAAAAGCAGTGAAAATCTTGTGGCGCCTTGCCCTAGCAGCCGCGATCGTGGCGTATGGCGTAGCGGTGCTCGGAAGTTGGGTCCGCATTAACGGCGCCGGGATGACTTGTCCGGATTGGCCGTTGTGTCACGGTGCATTGATCCCCTCACTTGCGAACGGCACCCTCTGGGAGTGGTCGCACCGCTTACTCGTCCTCGTCGAAACACCATTGGTTGCCGCCGTCATCTTCACCGGCTGGCCGCTGCGCAATCGTTTGCGCGCGATCGCGCCGATGATGGGCGTCATCGGCGGGTTGTTCGTCGTGCAAGTCCTCTTGGGCGCGGTGACCGTGCATCTTTCGAACAGTCCGATGTCAGTCGTTCTGCATTGGGGAACGGCAATGGCGTTCTTGTCCGCTTTGGTGGCGATGTCGATATTCGTGCGCACCGCTGCGGCGGGACACGCAGTGGCCGTTCCCGCCGCAGGCTCGGGCGCGCTGCTGGGAATCTTAGCCGGCACGGCATTCATTGCATTCCTCACGATGTGCGTCGGCGCATATGTGAGTTCGAGCGGTGCGGGGCTTGCGTGCGCCGGCATACCCGGCTGCGCGGGCAACGTCGTCGTGTATACCTCGGGCCAATTCGTGCAGATGCTGCACCGCTTCGTCGCCGGTACCTGCCTTCTGAGCGGCGCGGCTGCGTTTGCGGTCGCCTGGCGTTTCGGCTCCCCGCGCGTGCGTATTATGGCAAGCGCCGGTTTGTTTTTTCTGTTCGGGCAGATCGTTCTCGGCTTGCTCAACGTTGCGCTGCGTTTGCCGGTAGCATTGCGCGAAGCGCACGCGGCTAACGCCGCACTCACCTTTTTGATCTTTGTTGTCGCCGCGACGTTCGCGGCGCTCGATTCGCTGCAGTTTCGCGCGCCCGCGCAGGCGCGATGAGCAGCACCCTCTCGCGCGTCGACGGCGTCCTGCCGCGCCGCAGCGCCGGCCTCTCCGGCATTCTTACGGATTTCTACGAACTCAGCAAACCGCGCATTATCTATCTGCTTTTGGTGACGACGGCAGCGGCCATGATTATGGCCGCGCGAGGAATTCCGCACCTTACCACGCTGTTGTGGACGCTGCTGGGCGGCGGCCTGGCTTCGGCGTCGGCCGGCGCGTTTAACTGCATCGTCGATAGCGACATCGACGGTTTGATGCGCCGCACGTGCGCGCGCCCGATTCCGACGGGCCGGCTCTCGCTTCGCAGCGCCGCGATCTATGCGATTGCTACCGGCGTTTTGTCCTTTGTCATTTTGATTTTTTTAGTCAATCCGCTCGCGGCGTGGCTGTCGCTTGCCGGCAACGTCTACTACGTCGTCATTTACACGATGCTGCTCAAGCGGATTACACCGCTCAACATCGTCATCGGCGGCGCCGCCGGAGCGATTCCGCCACTCGTCGGCTGGGCTGCGGTTACGGGTTCGATCGGTGGCCCCGCGATCGGACTGTTTGCAATAATCTTTTTGTGGACGCCGCCGCATTTTTGGTCGCTCGCGCTTATGACCGAAATCGATTACGACAAAGCCAAAATCCCGATGCTTCCGAACGTGAGCGGCGTCGCGCGTACGAAAATTGAAATTTTGATTTACAGCATCGTACTCGTGGGAGCGTCGCTCGGCCTCTACTATCCGCTGCATATCATGGGTGCGTTGTATTTGGCGGCCGCCGCCGTACTCGGTGGAATCTTTTTGTACGGCGCTGCACGCGTTTTAACCCGAGAAGGCAAAGTATGGCCGCGCTGGCTCTTCAAATTTTCGTTGCTGTATCTGGCGCTGATGTGCCTTGCCATGGTGATCGACCGTATCGTCTTCTAAAAGTATCGCCGGTCACGAGGTGCCTGCCTCGGCTCTACCGCTCCTCGTAACGCTCGCGCTCGGCGTATTTGCCGGCGCACTCGATCTCGGCGTTCTCTCACCTGCACTGCCCGCGCTCGCGCTCACGTTCAACATTCCCGCCCACGAACTCGCTTGGATTTTCACGCTGTACTTAATTTCCAACGTCGTGGGCATCGCGGTCATGAGCACGCTGGCCGACCGGTACGGCCGGCGTTCCATCTACGTTGCGTGCGTGAGCATCTTTGCGCTGGGAAGCGTCCTCGCGGTTGCGGCTCCGTCGTTTTGGATATTTTTGCTGGCACGC
>JALZBM010000057.1 GCA_030947385.1 Vulcanimicrobiota bacterium | reverse complement strand
GCGCATTAAAGTTACCGGCGCGGTTGCATCGCGCGATCTTGCTGAGTTCGCCATCAGTTCGTCCGAAATCGTCGTGCATTCGCCCGTTGACTTTAACGACGATGAGACGGGAATGACCGTTTTTTCCGACGACGCGGTGACGCCCGGAACGCGCATCGCCGTTAGCCTACGCGCCGCTAACCACGGCACCGGTCACGCGCACGACGTTGTGGCCGCATTCGATCTTCCACCGGGTTTGATTTACACGCCCGGCTCGTTCATGATCGATGGCCAGCCCGCCCGCGACGAATCGTTTCGCGACGGCGCGATAGCTCTGGGTACGATTCCGCCCGGGCGCAGTATCGAAGCCGGTCTTTCCGCGATGGTAGGCGTTCCACCCGAAGGCGACTACGCGTTGCCGATCGCCGCGCGTCTACGTTGGAAAGGCGGCGAACGCCGCTTCGCGCGCCGTTTAACCGTTCGCGCAACGCCGCGTTTCGCGCGTGCACGCAACTACATCGAAGTCGACCGGCGCGTCGCGCAAGCCGAAGAAGATATCGACTTCTACATCCACCTTCTCAACGACGGCACGGCTCCCGATCGGGCTAGCGAACTGCGCATCCTACCGGGGGCCTTCGTCGGCCACGTGCGGATTCTCGACGAGATGGGGGTCGAAGTTCCTTACGACTCGCCGATCAAACTCGGTACGATGGAACCCCACGTTGAGCGCATGGTTACCGTGCGGACGAAAATCGTTCCGCCCGTTCCCGATCGCGCGACGGTGACGGTCGGCGCCGTGTTGGAACAACGCGAGCGCGTTATCGATTTGGGCGTCGGATCCCTGATCGTGCGTTCGCGTGCGCACGTTCCCACGCAGAGCGCCGGTTGGGAATTGAAACGGCACGAACCGCTGCGGCCGAACGAAACGGCCGACATCGTCGTCCGCTTTACGAATGATGGGTCGGATACGTTGCGCGACGCGCGCGCCGTCCTCGACGTTCCCGCCGATCTTACGATCGAGCGCGCCCACGACGCGCGCCGCGAACACAACACGCTGTATTTCGGGGATATTCCGGCAAAGGAGACGCACGAAGCGCGGTTCACGTTCCGCTTGCTGCGTGCCGTCTCGGGAAGCGGCAGCAAAACCATTGCGGGCGTCCTCCAAGGACGCGGAATCAGCGCTTTGACATTTTCGCCGCTGGAAGTTGCGACGTTCTCGCAACCGGAATTTGAAGCCGGTGCACAATTGCGTACGTCGCCGCACGAACTCGTCAATGCGGGCGAGCGCATTGCGTACGATCTCTTGCTGCGCAATACCGGTGATGGACCGGCGACGCTGCTCAACGTGCGCGCCATTCCATCCAACCTCGCCGTCTACGTTCCCGCAACCACCACCGTCAACGGCATCGCGGTTCCGGATGACGTCGGAACGTCGGCACTCTGGTCGCAGCGCGGCATGGCGCTCACCGAAATCGATCCGGGGGTGGACGTGCGCGTCTGTTGGGAGATGTTGGCGGTTACGCCGCTCGCCGCCGGAACGGCGCTCGACGCGCGCGTGATGCTGAGCTGGAACGGTGACCGCTCGCACGCGATCGCCGCGCCTACCCTGCACATTCAAGCCGCGCCGAATTTGGCAGGCGACCTTGCCGTCGGTTCGATTTCGATCGCGCAAACGTTGGCGCGAGGACGGTCGCAATCCGCGCCGTCATCCTGGCAGGCGGCGCCGGAGACCCAACCGGAAGCGCCGGAGTCAGCGCCGCACGGCGAACCGGTGCCGGTGGTTTCCGAAATAATGCCTGTTGCGCAAGACGCCTTCGTGCCGGCGATCTCCGAGATTGCTGAAGTGCCATCCGTCCGATCCGAACCGGAATCGCACGTTGAGCCGGCGCCGATGCCCGAAGCGATTGCCGAAATCGTCGAACGCTCGCATGCGTCGCCCGAAGGCACGATCGTCGCGCCCTCGTTACCCACCGTCTACGTTGATTTCGGCCCCGAGAAGCTTTCACGTTCGTTGCGAATGCTTGAAAAATCGGATTTTGACGGTATGCTGCCGCACCTGTTTGCAATCCGGTTGTTTTTTCCCGAGAGCATCGTGAACGCGCCGGCCGAGGTTGAAAAAAGTTTTCGCATCGCCAATCGCGCGATGCAAAACACGCTAGACCGCCTCTTCGTGCGGTTGCGCATTCCACGGTACGCAATTACCTCAAAAGACCTGGAGGATCGCGACAGCCGCTTCGCGCTACGGCAGCTGGTGAGCACCGTCATTGCTACCGGTGCGCGCGAGGGCGGGGACGGGCGCGCGGCAGGGGTCGTGCGCATTAGCGGTCCCGTCGATACGCACGACTTGCGAAAGCTGCAGTCCGAACTCGAATCCGCGCCGCTGGGTTCCGCCGTTCCGTGGCAGGTTGCCGCGGCGATGCTCGGCTCCACGATTTATCGCGACGGCGATCGTTCAACGGCAATGGGACGGTACCGTGCCGAGTTAATCTCGGTGCTCGGGACGTTGCACGCGCTGCCGCTCGAAGAATTTCATCGCGTATTACGCGATCGTCCCAACCGCGCGGTCGACGATGCGTTACACGCCGTTCTCGAGAACTTGCGCAGCGCCGCGCACATTGCTGCAGAGTAGTCTCGGCGTAACCCTCGCAGTCGTTTTTCTTATCGGCGTCGCGCTGTTTTCAATCGGCGTGGCACTTCCAGGCCGAATCGCCTCGCCGCAGGCGCCGTGGCCCATGCGCCTGGACGACTCGGCAACAGGCCTAGATAACGCGGCGAAAATCGAACTGATCGAACGCATGGGACTCGTCGGTTCTGCGTGGTGCGAAGAGATTTTGCGGCAGGCGGATAGCGAAGAAGGCGATCCGACGGTCCGGCGCGCGATTGCGTTCGCACTTGCGGATTGCAAACAAGCCGCGCTCGACCTTGGGCGAATGACCTAGATCTTCTTATGGAAGTATTCGGCGAGAATGTGCTGGGCGATCGGCGCTGCAACCTGCGCGCCGTACCCGCCGCTGCGATCCACGAACACCGCCATCGCAATCGTCGGTTTTGTGGCGGGGCCGTACGCAATGAACCAAGTCGTATTTGGTCCGCTGCCGCCGGCTGTCTCCGCGGTTCCGGTTTTGCCGCCGAAACGGAAGTTTGGAATCGCCAGGCCGTAGGCCGTTCCACCGGGATCGGTGACTTTATCCATGCCGGCTTTCACGGCGGCAAGCGCCTCGTGCGTAACGGGGACGTGATTGTTCACGATATCGTCGAAGCGCGTCAAAACGTGTCCGCGGATGTCGCGAACTTCGCGTACGATGTGCGGCCGGTACAGCGTTCCACCGTTTAATACCGTCGAAACGACGTCGGCCATTTGCAGTGGGGTCGCCTGCATGGCTCCCTGACCGATGCCCAAACTACACACGTCGCTTTTTTCCAGCGGCAGTCCGGTCACTTTCATCGACCATTGGTTGGTCGGCCAGTTGCCTTCGTACTCGCCGGGCAGATCGATACCCGCCTTCCTGTTCAATCCATACTGTAAAGCGTAGTAGCGTAACAGCGGATTTTGCAGACGCCACGCCATTTGATAGAAGTAACCGTCGCTCGACGCGGCGAGCGCCGGAATAAACGTCGTCTTTCCGAGTCCGCCGGAAGCGATGTCACGAAAGAGAGCGCCCCCGCAATTCCACGCGCCGGTGTCGTAAACGACCTCGTTGACGCGCACTTTATGCGCCGTAATTGCGGCGGACCCGGTTACCATCTTGAACGTTGAGCCGGTCGGCGTCGCCGCGCCGATGGCACGGTTGTAGAGCGGGCGCTGCGGATCCAGAATATAGTGCGAAAATTTCTTCGCCGAAATTTCGACCGCAAAATCGTTTGGATCGAAGTTTGGATAACTCGCCATCGCCATGATCCCGCCCGTGTACGGATCTTCGATCACGAGCGCGCCCGCGAGCGGCCGTCCATGCCCCCACAGCTTGATCTCATCGTGCAGCGCGCGCTCTGCGATTTCTTGTAGGCGCCAATCGATGGAGAGAATCAAACTATTGCCCTGCACGTACGCGCGCCGCGAGAGATGCTTGGAGACTTGCCCTTGCGAATCGACTTCGATTTGCTCGCCGCCGGAAATTCCGCGCAAGTAGCGGTCGTACGTCGCTTCCAAGCCGTCTTTGCCGATCACGTCATTGGGACTATAACCTTGGTTCTTGAGTTCTTTAAATTCGCGTTCGCTGATTTGACCGACGAAACCGAACACGTGCGAACCGAGTTTCTTCATCGGATAGTCGCGCACGGGTTGGGCTTCGAGATCGACGCCGGGAAGATTGTTCTGCAGTTCGGCCAGGCGCGCCATCTGCTTGACCGAAAGATCGCTTGCGAGAATGACGGGACCGTACGGCTCGTATACGACGACCTGATCGAAGTTCTCGTAATTCACGCCGTGATGGTGGTACAGGCGCTGCCAAAAATCGCTTTCGCGCATGCCGAGCGTCTGCGCGAGAACGTGCAGTTCGGTTTTAACGTCTTTTACTTCGGACGGAATTAACGCGACGACGAAGGATGGCCGGTTTCGCACGAGTACGTGGCCGTGCCGGTCGTACATAATGCCGCGCGGCGCCGCCACGGGAATCAGTCGAATCTGATTGGCGGTTGCGGCTTGATGGTATTCTTCGCCGTGCACGATTTGCACTTGCATGAGCCGGACAAGCAGCCCGAGCACGACGATCGCAACAAACGCAACGAAACCGGCAAGCCGCCAAGGCGAACGCACGAAGGTCTTGCGTTGCTGCTTAATCATCGCAAGCTGCCTGATTCACGGTAGCGGCCGGCGAGCATCACGGCGAGGATGAACGCGGCGTTGATGAGCGCTTGCCACAATGCGGCGTGAAAGTGCATCCAACCCAGTCCCGTGGGGTAGCCCTGCGCGCCCATGACGAGCCAAAACACGAGCGCCCGCACGAGCGTTGCGAAGATAACGACGCCCGCGACCAGCGGCATCGAGTCCGCGAAAAATCCGCGCGACACCACGCTTGCCAAAATTGCCGTCAGGGTCGTCGACAGCGTCCACGCGCCACCGGTGCCCGTATCGAGCAAGTCTTCAAGCGCGCCTGCGGCAAGCCCGAACATCGCCGAGCGGCGCGGTCCCGCGTGGATCGCGTACCAAACGACGACCACGAGGACCACGCCGATCGAGTTTCCGCGGAACGTGAAATAGTGCAGCAGCGTAACTTGTGCCAGTAACGCGATCGCCAAAAAGATCGCTGCGCGCTGCCATGACGGGCCTGCAAACGGCGCTTCTTTCTTACTTCGGGAGAGCGACAATGCGGTCGAGGCTGGTCAAATCGGCGGCGGGCTTAACGATGGCTGTTTGGTAGAGGCCGGTGTCGCTACGCTCGATTTTCTTGATCGTACCAATCAGCGCGCCGGAGTGGAAAGAACGCGCTTCGCCCGTAACCACCCGGTCGCCCACGCGCAGCGGCACGTCTTGGGAAATGTATTCTAAGCGCACGCTCGTGAGGTTACCCTTAGCGATTCCCCACCAGCGCCCGCGTTGCACCATCGCGGGCACGCTACTCGTATAGTCGGTGATCAGCACGATTTTGCTAACGAACGGATCCGCCTCGACCACGCGGCCGACCACGCCCTGGGCATTCACCACGCCGTCATCGCGGCTGATTCCGCTGCGCGTTCCCTTGTTGATCGTGACGCTTTGGGATTCGTTTTCCGGAGGGAATCCGATGACGCGGCCTTCCACGGCCCGCGGGTAGTCCGCCAGAGTGGAAGCAAGCCGTTGATCGGCAGCGTTACCGGCGAGGAGTTCTTTCAAATGAGCGTTTTGGGCGGCCAACTCCGCGTTTTCACGGCGCAGTCGTCCATTGTCTACGAGCAAATGAGGTGCTCGTCCGAGATTCACGAGCCCACCGTGCATGGCGATGGCGCTGGTTCCGATGGCCGTTTCGAACAGATCCGCAATTGACGTGATGGTTGCCGAGAGCGGCGACGCGGAACCGGCCCGGGCGGCGCTTACTTGCACGAGAGCAACGAGCGCCGCCACGATAATCACACTGATTACCGCAAACAGCCGCCGTTCGTCGCGATAAGTAAACAAAAATCCCCCAGTTTAATTATATATCGGCGGACTTGTTCGCGCTATTCAGTCAAAAACCCATGCGCGCAAGCGTGCGCACGAAGCGTCCGAGCGGAAAACCCATCACGGTATAGAAATCGCCGTCGATTCGCGCCACCAAAGTGGCGCCGAAACCTTGGATTCCGTACGCGCCGGCCTTATCAAACGACTCGCCGCGCGCAACGTACTCTGCAACTTCTTGCGCCGACAAAGAGAAAAATCGGACGGACGTAGTTTCTACCTCGGTCTCTTCGCGCGAACGTTCCGAATCGATGACGGTATATGCAGTGTGCACCAAGTGATCGCGTCCGGAAAGCGCGTGCAGCATTCGCGCGGCATCGTTCGCGTCGCGTGGTTTTCCAAATGCGGTCCCATCCACATCAACCACCGTATCGGCACCCACGACGACGCCCGTGCGAACCATGGCGGCAACCGCGCGCGCCTTTTCGCGAGCGTGGGAAATGGCAAGTTCGCGCGGCGTCAGATGCTCGAGCACAGGCTCTTCGTACATGCTGGGCACGACGCGCACGTGCAAGCCGATCGAGCGAAGCAACTCCAGCCGGCGCGGCGATGCACTTGCAAGCACGAGCTCCGAAAGACGCACTATTGGTACGTGCGGCCGTCCGCTTTAATGAAGCCGGCGATGTGACGACCCGATGGATCCCGGTGCGTCCAGTGGATGACGCCGTCGTTACATTCGTACTGTCCCTGCAATTCGATGTGCTCCCCGGTACGGAGCGGAATATATCCCGTCAGATCGATGTTGTCTTCGACACGGTACTGAGCCGGCGCATCGGTGACAAAAATAAAACCCTCGTGCGATCCGTTGCGGCCGTGTTGGATGCCAAGCACTCTGCGCACGGTCCCGGAGGCACGCAGTTCGGCGTGCGTTGCACCGCGCAGGCACGCCGCTTGCACGCCGCGCGCATCGCCGGATTGCATCGTCGAGCCAGCGCAAGCGCAGAGTGCCGCGAGGAGTGCGAAACTACGCCACTTCATTTTTGATCGTGTACAATTCGTGCTCGACGATGTAACGCCACACGGTTTCCGGTACCAAATAACGGACGCTCTTGGAATCGGCAAGCAATTTGCGGATGAGGGTAGCGGACTCGGGAATCTCGGGCAAGTTGAGCGCTTTTACCTTATTTCTCAGGGCTATTGGGACGCCTTCGATCGTACGCGAGAGGGTCGTTTCGCTCACACCCGCGCGCGGCGCGACGACGAAAGTCTCGAGCTGGGCAAGCACTTCTTGAAACCGGACCCAGTTGCCGCTGGCGAGCGAATCTGCTCCGATAATAAACGTAAACGCGTCGTTCGGATAGCGTGACTGTAAGTTTGGAATGAGATCCGCCGTGTAGCCGGTCGCGCCTTCCGCCAGATCGGAGCGGTCCAGAGCGAAGTGCGGATTGCTCGCAAGGGCCGCGGCGACCATCGCGCACCGGTCGTCCGCGCCGGCGAGCGGCGGCGTGCGGTAGTGCGTAAGGTTGGTCGGAACGAACAAGACTTTATCGAGTCCTTCCAACTGCCGCGCCGACTCGGCGACAAAGAGATGGGCGTTGTGGATGGGATCGAAGGTTCCGCCGAAGACACCGATTTTCATGAGTAGGTAAATTCATTCTCGCCGATGCGAATCGTATCGCCTTCCACCGCGCCCATGTCGCGCAGGCGCTTGTCGACGCCCATTTTTGCCAGGGTTTGTTCGAACCGCCCGAGTCCCTCGTCGGAATCGAAATTCGTCATAGCCGAGAGACGCTCGACGCGCTCGCCGGAAACCACGAACACGTCATCTTGTTTCTCGACGTAGAACGCTTCTTTGGGAGTGAGTTGAATGCGCGCCGGTTCCGGAATGGCAATTTCCGGGAGCGGCGTTTCCAAAATGGTCTTCCATGCGGCGTACACAAGGTCGCGCACGCCTTCGCCGGTTGCGGACGAAATGCCGCGAATCGTGGGAAACTGCTCGCGCAATTCCGCCAAGCGTTCCTGCGCGTCGGGCAAGTCAAGTTTGGAAACGACGAGAATGATCGGACGCGCGAGCAACGTATCGTTCCACGCTTGCAATTCGTGTTCGATCGTCGCTTTGTCGTGCAGAATTTCTTCCGTCGTCTTTGCGCCGTCGAGCAAATGCAAGAGCACGCGCGTGCGCTCGACGTGCCGCAGAAATTGGTCGCCGAGCCCCGCCCCTTGATGGGCGCCCTCGATGAGGCCGGGGACGTCGACCATGACAAAGGACTCGTCTTCGGACACGCGGACGACGCCGAGTTGGGGCTCCAGGGTGGTGAAAGGATAGTCGGCGATTTTGGGCCGAGCGGCCGAGACGACGGAGAGTAGCGTCGATTTACCCGCATTGGGAAGACCGACGACGCCGCAGTCGGCAAGCAGCCGCAGTTCTAAGCGCAGGGTGCATTTGGTACCGGGCTCGCCTTTTTCGGCGAACGTCGGCGCTTGCCGGGCGCTCGTAGCGAAATGCTGGTTACCGAGGCCGCCGCGACCGCCTTTGGCAACTTCAAGCCGTTCGCCCGCGCGGTTGAGATCGGTCAGCAAGCTTTCGGGCTCGCCTTCGACGGTCCGATACACGAGCGTGCCGATGGGAACTGGAATGACCAGATCGTCGCCGGCGCGGCCGGACTTATTGGAGGTCGAACCCGCGTTGCCCGAATCGGCCGAAAACTGCCGCTTGAAGCGAAATTCTACGAGGGTCGAGAGTTCGGGGGTAGCCTCCAGGTAGATGCTGCCGCCTCGCCCCCCGTCGCCGCCGGCCGGACCGCCTTTGGGAACGTACTTCTCGCGGCGCCATGCGACGATGCCGTTGCCGCCGCTTCCGGCCTCGACGGTGATCGTCGCCTCATCAATGAATTGCACGCTGGAAAAGTGTACCTCAAAAAGTGAAGAGAGCCCTATGCAGGGCCCTCTTCGGAAAGATGAACCGGGTGAGTGCGCTTAAGCGGCGGTTAGCGGCCGGATGTGGATGTGCTTGCGGTTGCGCTGGGTCTTGAATTCGACGATGCCTTCGATCAAAGCGAACAGGGTGTGATCCTTACCCATTCCGACGCCTTCGCCCGCGTAAAACTTAGTGCCGCGCTGGCGGACGAGGATGTTGCCGGCCAGAACGCGCTCGCCGCCGAATTTCTTCGTGCCGAGGCGCTGGGCATTGGAATCGCGGCCGTTACGAGTGGAACCGCCGCCTTTTTTAGAGGCGAAAAGTTGAAGATCGAAGGTGAACATAGCCCGAGGAGTCTACCAAAAACCCCCACCCAATGCAAGCACCGAAGCGTCAACCAACCCGGTATATCCGAGCCCGTCGCGTCATGCCGAGCCCCATGTGTCATGCTAGGGTTACACGGCTGCTCAGGGTGACACGGGGATGATTGGGAAAGCACGGTGTATGACCGCATCCGATCACCGCTACATCACCACCGTTACGTGGACCGGAAATCGTGGTTCCGGGACCTCCAGTTATACATCCTACGATCGCGACTACACCGTCACGGCAGATGCGAAGGAGCCAATTCTCGGGTCTTCGGATCCGCAATTCCGGGGCGATCCGTCGCGCTGGAATCCCGAAGAACTTTTCGTCGCTTCTTTGAGCGCGTGCCACAAACTCTGGTACCTGCATCTGTGCGCTGCCGGCGGAGTGAACGTCGTGAAGTACGACGACACCGCACAAGGCGTTATGGCGAACGATTCCGGGGGCGCATATTTTTCCGTCGTTACACTTCGTCCGCGCGTCTGGATCAGCGCAAATTCGGATGCGCAGCGGGCTCTCGCGCTACACCACGACGCAAACGAAAAATGCTTTATTGCGCGATCGGTAAAGTGTGAGGTCCGGCACGAGCCGCAGATCATGCTCGAAGCTACGTAGGATCGAATTTGCCGGAAGCGATCATCGCTTCGCCGATCGTGCGGGCTTGCGCGTACTCTCTGCCGAGCCGCTCCAGCTCTTCGTCGAACCATGCCGTGATTTGATCGGCCGTATGCATGCCGTGCAGTATCCGTTGTGCGATCATCAAGCGGTAAATGCGGTCGGTCGCAAGATCTTCCATGTACCCGTCAAGGAGGCTCGCGCCGAGCCCGTCGAGCACGCCCTTGCGGTAACGGATGACCGTTCGGATCGCCGCCCGCGTTCCTGTTTCCGTATGCGTGCCGACGCCCAGAGGTTTCGGACGCAGATCCGGATGCAGATCGGCCTGCGGATTCCAGCGCGTAATCTGATTCGGTTCTTCAAATTGGGCGACGGCAACGGCATTCTGGTCGGGATGGCCGGTCCATGCGCCGTCCATGCCCGCGTCCGCTTCGTTCTTTTTATCCGTCGCAAGCGCGGCGAGCGCGCGCGCGTTGAGTCCGGTGTCTTCACGGCTGGGAAAGAGCGCGGTCATGCCACCGATGGCCAACATCCCGTGC
>JALZBM010000234.1 GCA_030947385.1 Vulcanimicrobiota bacterium | reverse complement strand
ATTTGCAGAAACCGTACGAGGACATCGGCGGCGCTTCCGTCGCCGGCGCCGTCGATCAGGACCTCCGTTTGCATGTCGGCGAACTCGCCGGTTCCATTGTCTGCATACGCTTGCGGCATGACGACGCCGAACTGCCAGCGCTGCTGATTCTTGCGCGCCGAAGCCGTATAGGGATACAGCAGGTAGCCCTCATAGAGCACCGTATCGGCAATCGTCCGCGCGGCGGCAAACCGGTTCATACGCGCTCTCCCGCCGCCTCGAAAAGTTTTGCCAGCGTTTGCTCCCACGACAAAAATCCGAACTGTGTTTTAAAACGGTAGAGTTCGTCGAAGGTGTCTTTGTCGAGGCGAATCCACGCCTGATTGGGAAAATATTGATTCATCGTTTCGCGCCAGAGCTTGGCGGGCAAGCGGTAGGAGCACTCCAAATCCCACGGCACCATCTCCGCGGAAAATCCGCTCTGCGCTTTGGGAAACATCATGCCGCTAAAAAGCAAGAGCAGCGGAACTTCGCCGTCTTCAAGCGCGTCGAAATATTTGCTTGAAGCAACCTCAAAATCGTAACTGCAAGGAATCGGGATATCGATCTCGGTCGAACCGGTAAACGGCGGCACCATAATCGCGGCATGGACCCAATGGACGGCACGCAGCGATTCTCCCCAACGATGCGTCTCGCCGAACAGTTCGACGAGCTTGCGCTCTTCAGAGGGGGTATATTTGCGTTTGCGCGGATCGATTTGGATCTGCGCCTTTAAAGCGATCGTATC
The DNA here is from genome assembly GCA_030947385.1 of Vulcanimicrobiota bacterium. GTDB lineage: Bacteria > Vulcanimicrobiota > Vulcanimicrobiia > Vulcanimicrobiales > Vulcanimicrobiaceae > JACRUB01. The sequence continues at coordinate 3,369 of JALZBM010000234.1, read as the reverse complement.
GATCCGGCGGCCGCTGGTTTCGGTAATGCGCAGACGCAAACTTAAGAGCGGTGCAGCGGCATACGGCTCGACGCGCGCTCCGATGATCTCGCAGGTAAGTGCGCTCACGTTCTACTCATGTCGCTTAAGTGCGACCCCTCCGAGCGCTCCATAAGTTCGGCGAAGAACCCGTCGATTTTCGCGCGCGCTTCATCACCGCCGTCGAAGCCTTTCCAGCACAGCTTGATGGAGCCGACGAGTTCGTAGCATTTATCGATCGGAACGATAAAATATTGCTCGGGGCCGTTGCGTTCGCGCCGCAACATGAACGCTTCGACGTCGGGTTCCATCGTGGCGAGTTCCGGACGCATTGCCACGAGTTCGTTCCATGCATCGAGCGGGAGCAAGGATTCCATCGCGCCCGCAGGACCGGGATAGAACGCCATCGTCTTCTTCTCGGTGCTGTTGAAAAAAAAGAATGCCAGTCCGATGGGAATTTGAAACTGATCCCACGTGGAGTTCGGGAGCGCGAGATCTTGGAGCCACACATACCGCTCCGGCACGGTTTTATAGCGCCCTTGTGCGGCGCCCTTGGGTTGAAATACCAAGTAACAGGGACGGCACGCGCACATCAGGCGCCTGTCCTTGAGGTCGACCAAATGCGAATGTGTTTCTCCGATGGGCCTCGCGCACAGATCGCATTGTTCTTCCGGCACGCTTTTTGGAGTCTTGTCGTTGAGGATGCGTGCGATGATGTCCATGCTCTTGCCTTACGTCGTTACCGGGATCGCGAGTTGCATTCGCGGCCCGTCGGTGTTGACCGAAAAATGTTCAAGGCGGCTTCCCGGCCGCTCCGAGAGGTCGTACTGCGCCCCGCAATTTGTGCACTTGAGATTCGGCCACGCCATGATGGCGCTCGCCAAACCCCGAAAGCACGACGGACACTGATTGCGAAAAGCGTGCACGCCGTCTTCATTTCGCGTCACGAGCGCCGGCGTTCCGTTTACGTCAAAATGCGCGGTCGCGTTGAGCGCCAGCTCCGGCAACGGCAGCCAGTCGCTCATGATTCGTAGCCCCGAGTCGGGCTCGCGGACGCCTTCGGCCCGGACTTCCGTGATTTCGGGAGCGGCCTCTTTGATTGCGTTCTCGATCGCGGTTCGCACCGTTTCCGCACTTGCCGTGCAGCCGTTGCAACTACCCTCCATGCGCAAGGAAACGACGCCGTCCTGGATTGACGTGATCGCCACCCCGCCTTCGTGAGATTTCAGATATGGCCGGACGCTCTCGAGCGCATTGTGTACCCGCTCTTCGAGCGTAAGCGGATGCAAATCGTGCAAGAGCAAGAGCGCCGAAACGAACTTGTCCGCACTCAAACGTTCGAAGATCGCGGGAGAAGTCTCTCCCGCGGCTTCATCAACAATCTCTAAGACGCGCGTTAGACCGGTGCCGTAGAACTGGACGATCGTGCGCACCAATTCTTCGGCTTTGACCCGGGCTGTCGCAGGATTTGCACCCTTGATACTCTCGAGAATCGCTTCGACGCGATCCCCCATTTCTCGGAGGTTGCCGCTCATAATCTACCCAAACGGACTCATCGGTGAATGAATCTGTTCGAGGGTCTTTCCATTACCCAGATACATGTGCACGCCGCACGGCAAACACGGATCGAAGCTGCGAACCGACCGCATGATGTCGATGCCTTTGAAGTTTTCCGGGCCGTTATCTTCAAAGATAGGACAATCTTGAACCGCGTCTTCGTATGGACCGGGCGTGCCGTAGATGTCGCGCGGATTTGCGTTCCACGGGGTCGGCGGCCACGGATGATAGTTGGCGATTTTCCCGCCTTCGATCACCACGTGGTGCGAGAGAACGCCGCGAACCGCTTCGGTGAAACCGACGCCGATGGCATCTTGGGGCACCGTAAAGCGCTCCCACGTTTTGGTGTTGCCGCCGCGGATTTCTTCGAGTGCTTTATCCATAAAGTGCAAGGCCGCTGCCGCTGCGTACGCTTGGAAGTACGAGCGCGCGCGATCTCGTTCGATCGTGTTACTCCACTTGGGAATCTTCCACTCGAAACTCTTGGCGGGTTTGAGCATGGTCTTGGGAAGATTGATGACCACGCTGTTGCCGGTCGCCTTGATGTATCCGATATCGACGAGTCCGGACAGGGCGGTCGACCACAACCGCGCGAGCGGGCCGCCGCCCGTATCGAGCGCGAGATGATCCTTGCCGTCAAACCAACGCGGCGACATCACCCAACTGTAGTTTGCATCGAAGTTGCGTTTTTGCGGCGCGGGTTTGGTGTGCATGTTCCACGGATGCCGGCGGTCGACCGGATTGCCCAGGGGATCTTTGTCGACGAACATGCGCTCGCCGTCCCAATCTTCGTAGAACGAACTGCCCAGCAGAATTCGCATGCCTAAATTGATTTGGACCAGATCGTTGGTGACGAGTTTTCCGTCGACGATGACGCCCGGGGTAACGAACATTCGCCGTCCCCACTGCGTCATATCTTTGTACTCGAAGTTGCAGACGTCCGGGTCGTTAAAAGCGCCCCAACAGCCGAGCAGAATCCGGCGTTCGCCGACGTGCTCGTAACCCGGCAGCGCTTCGTAGAAGAAATCGAATAGATCGTCGTGCAACGGAACGCAGCGCTTCATGTATTCGACATATCGCATGAGACGCGTGTAGTAATCGGTGAAAATCTGAATGGTTGCCGTCGTTCCCACGCCGCCGGGATACAGCGTCGAGGGGTGAACGTGCCGGCCTTCCATCAAGCAGAACATTTCGCGCGTATAGCGGCTGATCTGCAGCGCTTCCCGATAAAAATCGCCGGTGAACGGATTGAGCGCCAGCATGATGTCGCCGATGGTGCGGTAACCGTGGTCCTCGGCGTGGGGAGCTGGTGTATTTTTGGCCTTATCCCAAACGCCCGGGTTGGTTTCGCGAACCATCTTCTCGCAAAAATCGACGCCCACGAGATTTTCTTGAAAGATATTATGGTCGAACATGTACTCGGCGGCTTCGCCGAGATTGATGATCCACTCCGCAAGGTGCGGTGGTTTTACTTTAAACGCCATGTTTTGCGCGTACACCGCGCACGTACAGTGATTGTCGCCGCAAATTCCGCAGATGCGGCTCGTAATAAAATGAGCGTCGCGCGGGTCTTTGCCCTTCATGAAGATCGAATACCCGCGGAAAATCGACGACGTGCTGTGGCACTGCGCGACTTTTTTCGCGTTGAAATCGATCTTGGTGTAGATCCCCAGGCTGCCGACGATGCGGGTGATGGGATCCCATGACATCTCTACCAGCCGCGAGCCGCCGGGTTCCGATGTGGTGCCGGGAAGATCCTTAATTGCCATCCGAGTTACCCCGTTTCAATAATGG
>JALZBM010000233.1 GCA_030947385.1 Vulcanimicrobiota bacterium | reverse complement strand
CCGCCCATCATCATCGATATCCTGGAAGCGTCGCCCGGCATCACCCTCAAATCAGCGTACCCGCTCTTCCCGACATACATGCAATGCGAGCTCGTATCTCCACTGTGGCTCGTGTCGACGGGGAAACCAAGAATTCGCGCGGCTTGCGCGGCCGGAACCAAGTCGCAGACGTTGAGCGTTTTTGCCTGAGCGACGGCGCCCCCCGCAACGATGGTGGCGATGCAAAACAACGACGGCGCCGCGAATACTCGAGAGAATTTCATTTCAAAGACTCCGTTCCTAGGTGAGGCCGGCGGCCATAATCGTACCCGAAGGTGTTCGGGAGCCGCCTTTATCTCCTCAATCTATCGAGTGGAACGTCCGAATCGCGTCCGACGGCGAGAGCGCGCCAGAAACTTATATGCGAAGCGCCGCTGCGGTTTCAGACTTTCTTCATGAAACAGAGTTAGATTTTTGTTCGGAGAGCGAGGTAACGTTCATGAACGCCGGCCGCATCACTTTCTATCGGCTCGCAGCGGTGGCGACGCTCGCCTTATTTGGGTGCGGCGGCGGGAACGCGCCGAATGCGGCCGTCCCGCAATTATCGAACCAGAGCGCGTGTTCTCCTGGGCCGTGCTTGCACGCGTTGTCCACGACATCGGTGACGGGCGCGGTTGCACGCTCCTATGCAGTTGCCGACCTTGGCACGCTCGGCGGCAATTCCAGCGCCGGGCAAGCGATCAACGGCACGGCTCAAGTCACCGGTTACGCGAGCGCGGGAAGTGGGGCAGTTGAGGCGTTCGTTTCCAGCGGCGGACACATGAAGAACCTCGGCACTCTGGGCGGCAGCACCGGGCTCGGCAATGGTATCAATGCCGGCGGAATTGTCGCTGGTTACGCGACGAATTCGCGCGGCACGTACCGAGCATTCGTTTCATCGGGCACGGGCTTAAAAGACATCGGGGATCTCGGCGGCGGACAAGCGGTTGCATACGCGCTGAACGACCTCGGACAAATCGTCGGCTCGTCCGTGACGCGCGCGGGTGACAACGATCCGTTCGTTTACAAGAACGGCATTATGACTGATCTGGGTACGCTGGGAGCGCGCGGGTCCGGGTCCTACCATACGGCGCAAGGAATCAACAACGCCGGACAGATCGTCGGAACATCGTACAATGCATTAGGCAACTTTCTGGCGGTGCTCTGGACACACGGAAAGATTCAATCGCTTGGAACGCTCGGCGGCGATTGGAGCCAAGCTTTTGCGATTAACGGCAAAGGGCAAGTCACCGGGCAAGCTTACACGCGAAACAATTTGCAAGCACACGCATTTTTGTGGAGCGCCGGCAGAATGGCCGACTTGGGTACGTTGCCCTCAAGCAGCTACAGCGCAGGTTACGCGATCAATTCGTCCGGTACGATCGTCGGACGCGCAGACCTTTCAACGGGCGGGACCCTGCTTGTGTATCACGCTTTTGTGTATAACGGCACCAAGATGCTCGATCTCAATACAATGATCCCCCCGGGATCGCATTGGGTACTAGACGCCGCGACCGGAATAAACGACGCTGGCCTGATCGCGGGCTACGGAGAACTCAACGGCCAGCAACGCGCATATTTGTTAACGCCGCACTAAAAACGAACGCTATTCGACGTACTTTTCGACGACTTCGGCGGAGCGTTCTTTTGCGCTGTCCGGGTCTTGCTTAAATTCTTCGCGTGCACGGCGCTGCCGTAGCAGATCCCACATGCGGTCGAGTTGCACGTTAATAGCTTTCAAACGCTTGCGGTCCGCTTCGCTCATCCGGTCCCCTTGCTCGAAAAGCGCGTGCTCTTCGGCAACGAGTTGCTCGATTGATTGATGAATCTCTTGATCGTTCATAGCATAGCCCCATTCAGAAACGCGCAGCGCCGGCCCTACGCGGGCACCGCGTCTTGCGCTTCGCGGGACCAAAACCGGTGCTGCGAAAGCGCGCCGATAAACGCTGCGCCCAGCATTTTTTGATTTTTTGCGACGCCCGTCACCACGCCGTTTGCCGAATCGTTCGCGGAGGGGATCAGCGCGCGATCGAGCAGCTTGCGGCCTTCGTCGAAAGCCGCCACCGGCTTGCAATGCCGGTATGCCTCTTGAACGAAGTGTATTGCATCCGCGCAGCGCGCGAGCGCTTCGATGCTCTTCGCGCCGCCCGGAACGAACACACCGTCGAACACGACCGAGGGCATCGAGAGGATCGTATGGTCGATCGGTACGGCGGTGCCGTCGCCGCCGCGCAGCGAGCCTAGTTTTTCTGCCAAGACGATCAGCCGGACGTCCTGCGCGGCCAGGTTTGCGCGCATCGCTTTTATTGCAGCTCCGTCTACACCGTTGGCAGCCAGCACGGCAATCTTCCGCGTGGCGACCGGTCCCGGACCTTGCTTTACGATGCTGAGCGCTTTGGATTGCGCCACCTTCAGTACCGCTTTAGACGCCGCGCGTTTGCGCGGCGGTTTTATTCCAAGATTGTCCGCAACGCGCGCCGCCAAAATGTCGTCGACATTCGAAAGCACGCCGACCATTCGTTCGCGAATTTCCGGCCGCTCCAACTTTGAGAGCTCGAATGAAAACGCTTTAACGATGTGGTCCTGCTCGACCGCGGTTTGGCTATTCCAGAACAGCGTCGCTTGCGAAAAATGCTCGGTGAACGATTCGGCGCGGACACGGCGTTTGGGACCGTTGATGGTTTCGAGATAGCTTTGGAAACCGTTCTTCACCTCGACCGGCCAGTTGGAGTTGATGGAGTTCGGTTCGTACGAGACGCGCGCCGCGCCGATCGACTGACGATGCATGCCGTCGCGCTGGTTGTTGTTGAACGGACACTGCGGACGGTTGATCGGGATCTCGTGAAAATTTGGGCCGCCGAGTCGCGAGAGCTGCGTGTCCAAATAGGAAAAGATTCGCCCTTGCAGCAGCGGGTCGTTGGTAAAGTCGATGCCGGGTACGACGTGCGCGGCGCAAAACGCAACTTGCTCGGTTTCGGCGAAGAAATCATCGGGATTGCGATTCAAAACCATCTTCCCGATGCGCGTAACGGGAATGAGTTCTTCCGGCACGAGCTTGGTCGGATCGAGGATATCGAAATCGAACGAGTCGGCTTGCGCTTCGGTAAATATCTGGACCCCGAGTTCCCAAGTGGGAAAATTTCCGCCGTCGATCGCCTCCCACAGGTCGCGCCGGTTGAAATCCGCATCTTTGCCGGCAAGCTTTTGCGCCTCATCCCACGCAAGCGACGCGATACCGAGCAGCGGTTTCCAATGGAATTTTACAAAGACGCCTTTACCGGCGGCGTTTACTAGCCGAAACGTGTGCACGCCGAAGCCTTCCATCATGCGCAGCGAACGCGGAATGGCGCGGTCGGACATCAGCCACATCACCATGTGCGTGGCCTCTGTCGTGAGCGAGACGAAATCCCAAAACGTGTCGTGCGCGGAGGACGCTTGCGGAATCTCGTTGTGCGGTTCGGGCTTAACCGCATGCACGAAATCCGGAAATTTAATGGCGTCCTGAATAAAGAAGACCGGCATGTTGTTGCCGACCAAATCGTAGTTGCCCTCGGAAGTATAAAACTTCACCGCAAAGCCGCGCACGTCGCGCACGGTATCGGCCGAACCCCGCGATCCTCCGACGGTTGAAAAGCGCACGAAAACGGGCGTTCGCACCGCGGGATCTTGCAGGAACGCGGCGCGTGTATACTTTGCCATCGACTTGTAGACTTCGAAATACCCATGCGCGCCTTGTCCCCGCGCATGCACCACGCGTTCGGGAATGCGTTCGTGATCGAAATGCGTGATTTTCTCACGCATGATAAAGTCTTCCAGCAACGTCGGGCCGCGTTCTCCCGCGCGCAACGAATTCTGATCGTCGGCAATCGGAACGCCTTGGTTGGTCGTCAGCTCCTGACCGGTCGGATCCGAACGGAAAGGCTTGAGCGCATCGGTGTCACGAGTCTTTTTAACGGCCATATCAAGAACCATCCCTTGGAAAAGCATGGAAGAGTGGCGCACTCATACCCAGCAAACGCGAAAACTATGCGATGCCTAGTATGAGTTAACTCGTATGACTAAAAGGGAAGGCCGGCTACTGCCGGCCTTCTTCTCTGTCGAGTTCTTTGATTTTCGGATCGTTCCGCACGCGTTCGTTCATCTCGGCCACTTTTGCGGGGTCGGGC
>JALZBM010000056.1 GCA_030947385.1 Vulcanimicrobiota bacterium | reverse complement strand
GTTCCTTTCTAGTTTTAGCCGTTCTCGATCCTAGTATTCGCACTCATTGGACTGGGATTATCACAAGCAAACGGTGAGCGAACTCCAAATGTTGCCTTCGCTTACGTCGCGGTTGCGTTAATGATTTCCGCCCTAGTGTATGTCAAAGTGCAAAGCGATAAAATGCTCAGCGGCGTTTCGGCTGCTACGCACCTGGACGCTGCTAGCACATCGTTGCCGTGAACCCGGCAACGACGAGCGCCCATTGGTTTTGGAGGCAACTACACCTATAGCCAGAAGTCCGGAGATATTCGCCGGGCTCTTTTTCATAAAGAGTCACAAGGCGTCGGTGTGGAATTCTTTGCGCTGTTCTTGCCCTTGATTGCCTCGACGTGTGCTAGGTGGAAGCGTGATCGTTCATCTCATCGACGGAACCTACGAGCTCTTTCGGCACTTCTACGGACTGCAGCGCCGTGGCGGCAGTGACGGGCGTCGGTTCGGCGCTGTTGTCGGAGTGCTCAATACAGTAATGCGCATGATCGAAGATGGAGCGACTCATGTTGGTGTCGCTACCGACCATGTCATCGAATCATTTCGGAACGAGCTTTGGAGCGACTATAAAACGGGCGACGGGATCGATCGTGCGCTCCTTGCACAGTTCACGCCTCTTGAGGATTCGCTGAGCGCAATGGGCGTAGCGGTGTGGCCAATGATAGAACTTGAGGCGGACGATGCGCTTGCTTCGGCTGCTGAAATCGCATCGAAGGATGCTCGTGTCGAAATGATTTGCATCTGGACTCCTGACAAAGATCTCTCTCAGTGCGTGCGCGGGAATCGCATCGTGCAGGTGGACAGAAGAACCAACGTCGTGCGAGACGCGAGTGGCGTACGAGCGAAGTTTGGTGTTGATCCGGAGCTCATCGCCGATTACCTTGCCCTTGTAGGTGATGCTGCGGACGGCTATCCCGGCGTCAAGGGTATTGGCGCGAAGGGAGCGGCAGCGCTGCTGGCGCGCTACGGAAAGATCGAGCTCTTCCCGCAAAACGTGCTAGGTGAGAATCGCAATCACGCCCTCTTATTCAAAAAACTCGCAACGCTTCGCACGGATGCGACGCTTTTCGAGAACGTTGATGAGCTGGAATGGCGCGGGCCTACCACGGAATTTGCCGACGTTTGCGAGCAACTGGGCGCTCCGGAACTTTGGCGGAAGGCGGAGTCTGCCTTGGGGCGGTTGTAGCGGCGCTTTCGAAAGGTGTTCATGATGATTGTTGCAGGCCGTATCGACCGTAAACAGTTGACACCCGCTCTTTCGAAACAGTATTCTGAGGTCGGGTTGAGCCGGGCGGCAGCGGAGTTCTCGGGCATTGGAGATATAGAGAGCTTCGCGTTCAGAGGGGCGAAACGTTCTGGGCAAGGTGCCACTTACACGTATTTCGTGCATTTTGCCGCGGCTAATGATTCGGTGACGATTACCCTTGAGAGGGCAGGGCGCATCGCCGCCTTCGATGTTTCCCAACTATAACAGTCCCGAAATGTCCGATGTTCGGCCGTTCGCGTCAGTGACGCCGCAAATCGATGAACTGCGTAATTGAAACGGCGCGTTTACGCATGCGTCTGCATCGGTTGGATGACCTTAAAGCCCTCACGGCGATGGGGGCTGACCCGCGCGTTTTCGAATACCTTTCCGGGGCGCCATCCATGCGCCAGGAAACATGGATGCGTCTGCTGCGCTATGCCGGCCACTGGGCAACGATGGGTCATGGATACTGGATCGTTGAGGAACGCGAAAGCGTTGAGTTCGTCGGCGAAGTTGGTTCGATCATCACCGCGGGATTGAGCCGTCCCTCGATGGAATCCCGGAACTCGGGTGGGTCATTGCCGCACACGCGCAAGGAAAGGGCTACGCGACCGAAGCCGCGCTCGCCTGGGCCTGGCAACACCTCACCGTCATGCCGCGGAACGCATGCGTCATCGTACCGGAGAATCGCGCTTCCATTCGCGTCGGGGACAAATGCAAGTTCACGCTGCTCTCGACCACGACGTACTTGAACTCGCCGATTCTCGTTTACGATCGCCTATTGCATCCGGAACTGGATTCTGAGGAGCGAACAGAGTCAACACGCGTCTTTTTCCCGAATCTGTAGTCCCGAAACCTCATGATCTGTTTGCTTGCCGCCGAAATTTTTCAGCGAACGCCGGCGCGATGGGATTTGAACTATCACACGTTGTGATTACGTTGAGTGGATTTCTCGATCAGGCGGCGCTGAAACTCCGCGAATTTATCGAGTAGCGCGGGTGACTCGCGCTCCGTCCATGTGCGGAGGTTGTCCATATCGGAATCCGTAATCTGTTGCGCCGCGACGGCAACTGCGGCATTGAGAGCCGTATAGTCGCTCCAAAAATAGAAGTGCGACAAGCGGTCGCGAACGCAGTCGACGCGCGTTAGGATGCGCAGGCGAAGGGCACCCCTTTTCAGCACATGGGTTTCGCTTACATAATCGCCGCCGACTGCGAGCGGACCCTTTGGAAAGTCAACCGTAAACTCTGAGTTGGCGTGGAAGAAAATACGAGAACGGCCTTCGCGGCGATACCCAATTGAATCGAGCGCGCTCGCTACTTGGTCTAGCGGTTCGTCGTTAGCCAAGATGAAGTCCGCATCATGTGACATATACGCGTGAGGCGCGTAGATTGCCGCCGCGCTGCCGCCCGTCAGGATGCTCGATATGCCATGCGCGTCAAGCGTGGCGGCTACGGCAAAGCAAACATCGGCGAGGGTGGATTCTTCGGCGATCACAACGGCTTATTGCGGTTTCTTGGGCGGCGCCGCCGCGATTCTTTGAGGCGTTGGTATGCCGGATAGCCTTCGGCGAGGCGCAGGAGTAATGCGCGCAGTTCCTTAGCGGCGGGATAAAGTGGATTAAGCGTTACCGCGCGCACGACGAGCGGGCGCGTCGCCACTAGGCCGTCCTCTTCGATCTTGTCGAGCGTCCTCTGAACAGACGAAATGCTTGCGCCGAGAAACCGCGCCAGTTCTGCGGGATATGTTTCTTCCAGAACGGCAACCAGCATCAAAAGCGACGTTCGCATTTTTGTACCGAACAGGGAGGGGGCCGGGAGTTTTCGGGCCTCGACCTCAAAGCGTGAGATACTGGGCGGCATGCTAAAGTACACCTCTTGGTATATCTTACTACTCCAATCGGTATACGTCAAGCATGTCGCCTTCTCGCGAAAATTACCTGACGCGGGTCCAAAACGAGCGGTCGCACTGCGTCCAACTACGAGCGCCGTACATGAATTCGCCGACTCCGTATGCGATTGAACGCTGCACCCTGAACGACGATGGGTACTGGCTGTGGCCGGGATTGTTGCTGCACCGATGCGTCAACCTGATCGGAAAGACCGCGGCAGATCTACTGATGAATCAAAACAAAGCGACGGGTCCTGGAATTGTTAAGTCCCACCTGGGTTGCAGCAGCGCTCTAGATCCCACGGCCTCATCCAGCTTGACCCTCGCCGCCCGTTTTGTATTAACCATTTGACACGAAAAGTGCGTTTGTGTTAGTATGCTAATACAATGACTGATATTCTCCTCGAACAACGGATCGTCGTCTGCGCCACGGCTACTCTTGCCGGCGCCGTCTACCTTTTAACAGCGCTCCGCGTGAGACGCGGCGGCGGCGAGGCCTCTGCAGCGGCGCGTTTTGCGATAGCGGCGTTCGTATTCGTAATCGCGTTGCTCGTGGCGCTTCACGTTCTCGAGCCAGTGGTTGGCTACAGCCTGACCTGTTTTTCTTTGGTAGCCGTCTTTTTCGCCGATTTGGTTCGTGACGAGCATATGCGCAGGCGGCGAGTCGCGTTGCTCACGCCTCGCGCCGCCGCGGATCTCGTCCCTACAGCGTGGATCGCGATCGCCTTGCTTTCAACACTCGTACTCGTACCCTACGTCGCCGGTGGAATCAATGTTGCCGCCGCGCTGATCTCCGCCGTTTGTGCGATTGCTATGGCAGCAATTGCGTGGCGTGTTGCGAGCGCGCCGACGCAGCTTAGCGGCAAGGATCCAAAAATTGAACAATTGCACGACCGCGCATGTCGTGCACGCCAAGTTGGACTGACGTGCGTGGTGGCAATCGGCAGCGTGGCCCTCTTCGTGAGTTTCGCCACCGCAACTCCGCCGTCGTTTGGGGGTCTCGGACGCGTAACGGGCATTGAGCTGCTCGTAGTCTGGGCGGCGCTCTGGGTTTGGCAGGTCTGGTATGTGCGCCGTATTTCAAACGTAACCGGCATGGCCTCAGCTTGAGCGAGCTCTTCCTCGAGGTCGATCCCGATATCGAAACCGCGCCGTTCCAGCAGATTTTCGAGCAACTGCGTGGCTTTATCGAACGCGGAGACCTTCGGCCAGGAGACTTATTGCCCACGGTTCGACAACTCGCGGGCGATCTTGGCGTTGCGCCGAACACCGTCGCGCGCGCCTATGCGGAACTGCAACGGGACGGCTGGCTCGCAAGCGAAGGCCGGCGCGGAACGCGCGTCGCGCAACAGACACCCGCAACGAACAAGCGCGCTCGCGCGAGGGCGCTGCGGGAAGTGGTCGATCAATTCGTGACGACGCTCGCTCATCGTGGCTATTCCGAGAGTGAAGTTGCCGGTGCCCTACAACGTTTTGTGAGATCGTGAAACCAATCAGATCGGGCCTAGGAAGAGAGAGCGGTCGTGCACCCGAGTTTGAGGAAGGCCACAGTACGACTTCGGGTATTTTACTCATTGATATCCTTTCGTTTGCCGGATGCCCGAACATAGAACGCACGCGTACAAACGTGGCGGAAGCGCTCGCTGCTGAAGGCAAGACCGCATCCGTAACTCACATCGAGGTCGATACACCTGAATTAGCAGCGCGGCATCGCTTTCTCGGATCGCCTTCGGTCAGAGTTAACGGCTTCGATGTGGAACAAACCGCCGAGGGTCGTACGACTATGGATTGATGTGCCGGAAGTATACAGGCGAAACCGGCGTTGCTAATACGCCGAGCGTCGCGCTCATTCGTGCCGCACTCAGAGGCCGACCGCAGGCGTTCGATGATTGACGTGCGAGAGGCCGGCGTCCAAGACGTCGCCGCGATTGCAGCACTCTTTCGAGACAAGCGCGCGACGTGCATGCCCTATTCGCCCGCATTTCACGCGCCTTCCGAGGATCTGGTGTTTTTCGGCAACTGTATCGAGCAAGAAACGGTTTGGGTGGTATTGAGAAAACGGACGGATCGAAAAACGGAGAGCGCATGCGGACGCGCTCTATCGCTTTTCGAAAAGCGCGGGCGCCGATAGAGAAAACGGCAGTAACCGTTAGGTGTCAGAATTTCGAAGCCCGCTAGAGTTTCGGAGCCGGTTTCCTATCGCGATGAGCGCGACGGCGAGCACAAGTCCGAGCGCGAAGATGGCCACGCAGTAGGCAATGACGGCGCCTCCGATCAGATCGACGTTGAGAAACGGATACGGGTACCAATGCACGGCTGAGCCGCGGAGCAAAGTGTAGGCAATGTAAGCGAATGGCAATGCGAGCCACCATACTCCATCCCGAATTTTAAGCGCCGTCCTCGGCGGGTCGAGTAGCCAATCGAAGATGATCGCGGCGGGTGCGACATAATGGAGCACGATATTCACCCATGGGATGACGTTTGACTCCAGTTTTGCAAGCAAGATAGAGAATACGAGTCCGACAATCGCTAGTGAAAGGACCGCCGCGCCTCGTAAAACGTCTTGGTTTCGCGGGGACAGTTTCGTAACGCCGGCAACAAGCAGCAATACGAATGCGGCGAATATGTTACTTACTATCGTGAAGAATCCGAAGAAATTCGCAGGGTTAAAATCAGGCGTTTTCGCGGCGGACATGAGTTGCACGGCGACGGATGCCAAAATCAACAACCCCAAGACGATCCGGAAAACCGAGATCGCGGCTGCCGCGCTGCGCCATGATTTCATGCGTGTGGGTTCATCGAACTTAGCTTTCGGCTTAGGCGCGCTCCAGTTGCTTCCTTGTGCGGACCATAAATGATCGGCCGGGCTGCGCGCCGTATGTGAAAAAAGAACCGAAAGTTTGCAGCCTCCAAGATAGTTGTTCTTTGATGAGGTGCGGCCTAACGATTCTTTTTTCGTTTCGGAACGATGAAACGACCTACCCGTATCTTACAATGGAGCCCTGGATACCAAAATGAGCCCCGCGATTGATTGTTTTATGTTTATTTTGGAACGTGCCGGAAGGGGACTATCGGGTCGAATCGGCATGCGACCGTGAGCCGGACGGCCTATGGAGACACGGGGCCTCGCATGACCCGTTTACGCTGGGCAGCTATCGTTTTTACCCTCGGAGCATCGCTGACCAATCTCGCAGGCCGTTATAAAGATCACATATCGATCGGCTGGATGCCGCCGCGCGGAATGTATTCCGAAGGGTACAACGCCTCCGTCGTCCTCGCGCGTCATGACACGCTGGTCTACGCGACCGGACTCCGGTATGAAATTGCATTTTTACTCATCGGGCTCGCTTTATTTTTCGTACCCGCGAAGCGCGGCGCTGGGGCATCCCGCCCGCACTGGATTGCGCCGGTGCTTTTCTTAGCCGGGACGGTTGCGAATGTCGTGCACACGAACGCAGCGCTGGAGTCGCGCGGCTGGGTGCCCAAGCGGGGTGTGCTTTCCAGCGGGCCTGCCGCGGATGAGATCCGCCTTGCGTGGCGCAATCACGTTGCGGTTTCAGGGATCGAACGCGAGTTGGCAATCGCAACCGTGGCGGGGGTTGCCCTGGTGCTGATGAGGCGCAAAGGTCTACCGGGCGCTTCTTGATGGTCTATCCATTTCTGCGATAGATGGCTCATTGTGAACGACTCGCGCAGAGCGTAGCATCGAAGAACGCCAAGCGCACTGCGACGGTTCGTCCGCCGTGGGAGGGTTGTCATGATTGTATTCAGTTCGTTGGCAGACGCCATTCTAGCCGGTTATCAGGTGTACGACCGGTTCGAACGCGGGTACCGCGTTCGTACGTTTACCCAGCGCGGCTGGGCGCTTGCTCTCGTTGTCTTAAAGTGAGTATTTTTGGCCGCCGGAGCACGACGAAGTGACACCGGCTGCATCGCGCGGTGCCACTTCCTCTCTCCGATTTGGATGAGACACGTCAAGGTTTGCTCACGAGTTAACCGGGACGCCCAACCCTATTACCCGATGCGGTGAATGTTCAAGCGGTCGCGCGACGCGGCGTTAAAACGCTGCCAAACCTCGCGGAGAGCCCCAACCGCTCGGTGAATCGTACAGCGGTGCGGCGGCGCAAAGATAAGAGACCGCGCAAGTTCCATTGCTACCAGCAGTAATATCCCAAAGCGCCGATTGATGCGTGTAGATCGAAGAAGCATAGGTTCCAACCGAAGGCGCGAGCGCGTACGCCGCTGCGACGATGGGGGCCGAAGCACTCGTTCCGCCCATCACTTGCCATCCGGACGGCGAGCCGTAGCTCAAATAAACCGCGACGCCGCGTTGCGCGTCGGCAAGCGCCGCAACGTCGCCGACCGTACGCCGGGGACAAGCGGGATCGTGCTGCCACGACGGCTTGACGATATTGATGCTGCAGCCTCCGCCGGTTCCGGGCCAAGTCGTTTCAGTGAATCCGCGCGCATTGGCCGCGGGCGCAAGTGTCGTACCGCCAACCGCCGTAACATAACGCGATGCTGCCGGAAAATAGACGAAGGAGCCCCGGTCCCCGGTGGACGCCGTAATGGCGATGCCCGGATGATTAAAATATTGAGCTTCATAGGTGGGATCTTTTGCATTTTCGGTATGGCCCCAGCTATTCGAAATCGACGTCGCTCCTAAGCGCGCGGCCTCGTTCTCCGCCGCACCCATATCCGCGATGCCGCTCGACTTCGCTTCGATCAGTAGAATTTTGCAATTCGGACAAATGGCGGACACCATCGCGAGGTCGAGCGATATTTCCTGACTCCATGAAACGTTTGGCGCCGGATAGGAACGGCCGCCCGTTTGGTCCAGCTTGCGGAAACATCCGTTGGCCGTTGTACAGGCTTTCAAATTGAACTGGGTCCGATAGGCCGTGAGGGCCTGCTCGGCGTTCGGATTATCGTACGCATCGACAATGGCGACCGTGTGCCCGCCGCCTGCCGTTGACGACGGCAGACTGTAAGCCGTTGCGAGGTCAGCGGGGCTATAACCCCATACTTTAGCGATAGACTGGCTCAGGCGATCTTCCGCCCCACTCATTCGGATGCGAGCAAAGCATTGTTCCTCACCGGGAGGCGGAGCCTCACAAGACTCGATACTGGTCTGCGCGGACTGCGGAAATTGGGGCGCTGGCGCTGGTCCCGCCGGCGGCAAGGCGGAGCCGGTGTGTGAACCGCAGCCGCTAAGAAAAATCGAGGCCGCAAAAAACGCGGCGCTCAGAAAAGCACGTGTCATGTGGTGCGGCTATCTGCCGGTGGCATACCTCGCACCTAGCAGGTAAGCGGCAGGCGTAGTGGATTCTAATCATCCTTTAACTCACCTGATGTTTGGTCCGGTGCGCCTGCATTTACGGTTCCGCGGTACGCGCAATAAGCAAAACCAGCGCGGCAATGCACGCGCATGCGAATGCCGGAAGCCACCATGCGGGGACGGCGGCTCGGGCCAACCTTTCGCTGCCGGCAATCACGACCGCAACGAAACCAATGGTTGCAATCCACCCTTCGGTGCAAATCGGCGTCCAGCGCAATTGCCCTGTTCTCCGGAACCAATATCGTCTATTTCCCATACGATCGCTTACTCCGGGTTAACCCGTAAGTTGCGGTCATCCAGAAACTGACGCCCCGGTATGTGAAACGTTGTCTGGGGAATAGGTATCTCCGTTGGCCGTTCTGCACAGACGTCAGACTGGAACCGTCGAGAATTCGCAAGGAGAGATCATGAGATCGACCTGGAAACCGCACGCAAAGCATGGTGACCTTACCGAACGCAGCGATCTTCCCGAGAGTGTATTCGCCTATCCGAAGAAGCGCAAAGAGCCGATGACGGACGAATCGCACGTGCGAAATCCCGTCGCGCGATTCGATCAAGTAACCGGCGTGTCCGATGCAGAACGCGAGCTTGCATTCGCGAACATCAAGAAGGCGGCAAAACATTACGGCGTTGATCTCTCCGCAAAAGCCCCGGGATCTGTCCGCAAGAAAACATCTCGCAAGAAGCGGTAAGCATGCGCAAGGATGACCTTGCAGCGCGCCTGCTTGCCGTGATGACGCGGATGGTGACGTTCTTTCGAGCCGACGAATACCGGGCGGCTAAATTCGGCCTCGAACGCGCGATCGTCGCCGGGACGTCCGAATCGTTTGATTTGGATCGCGACGACGAATCGATCATGCGCGAAATGTTTGACCGGTCGCTTGGCGATAGTGCGTTGCTGAAGATCGAACGAAAGACGAAAGCGCTTGACCTTGCGAGCATTGGGCGAGCGCGAGACATTTTAAGCGAGTCGTTCCGCGAAGAATTGCCGGAATAGACGGGATGCTCTTTAAGATCGTTGCGTTCGTTGTTCCGCTGGGATTCGATACGCTCGCAATTGCCGTCATTCTCGGCGTTCGCGGTCTTGCACCGTTCTGGCCCGCAATTGTGTTCGCTTTTTTCGAAGCGACGATGCCGCTAGTCGGCATTGCCGCCGGACGCCTTGCCGGAGCGCGTTTTGAAACGCCGGCCGCGATCGTTGGAGGACTCGTTCTTCTTGGCGTCGCGGCATATATGGCAAAAGAAGCCCTTGAAGACGAAGAAGAAGCCGCAAATCTTTCTTTCAATTCGTTGCGCGCGGCTGTGCTTGCCGGGTTTGCGATATCCATGGACGAGCTGGCGATCGGTTTTCCGATGGGAACCAGCGGTCTACCCATAACCGCCACGCTGGTCGCCGTAGCGATTCAAACGCTCATCGTCGTCTTTGCCGGCGTCGCTGCAGGAAAGCGCATCGGTGAAGCGCTGGGACAGAAGACCTCGCGGGTCGCGGGCCTTATTGCGGCAGGTGCGTTTGCGTTGCTGGGAGGTTATCTGATTGCTGAGCGGCTGATTCCGATGCTTCGCCCTTCGACAAGCTCAGGGTGACACCGGACGAGCTCAGGTTGACGGGCTAGTGCCACTCGTCTACGATCGTTTTTGCGAGTTTGGCCATCAGAAGCTGGCCCGAGTTATCGGCGGTCCAGCTTTGATCGTGGTTTTGGTAGGTAAACGCGGAAATGATGACCGGACCGTTTTTTGCATACACGATTGCGACATCGTTGCGAACTTCATCGAGAGCACCCGTTTTATTGGCGGTCGGCACGTCAAGATACCGTGGAATCGCATCGCGGTCGGTTTGATTTTTTAGCATGGAAAGTGCCGTGTCGCATATCTTTTTATCGCCCGATGGCGGGGCGGATGTGGTTCCGGGTGCGCTAAGATCGCAGGTTGCAAACCGCTCCATGAGCGTGGCCATTTCTGCCGCCGTCGTCTTACCGAGACCAAAAATCTTTTGATCTGCCGGCACGTCGCCCGTCGCCGGCTTGAACACTTTCTTATACAACCAGGTATTGTGCAACCCCATCCATTGAATGCGGCGGTCGATGTTTGCGAGCCCCAGTCGGTCGATCGCCAAGTTGGTTGCCGTGTTGTCGCTTACGACAACCATCATGGTCAAGGCATCTTTAAGCGTT
>JALZBM010000055.1:3051-10689 GCA_030947385.1 Vulcanimicrobiota bacterium | reverse complement strand
ATCCTGCAGTACACGCGCAAAGAAATCATTCTGCAAGAGGGCGAGATGGTTGTCGTGGGACGCGACGGCTACCGCCTCATGGCGTACGACGGCACACCGATCGAACGCGAGATCATGCAGGTTACGTGGGATGCAAGCTCGGCCGAGAAGAGCGGCTTCAAGCACTTTATGCTCAAAGAAATCTTCGAGCAACCCAACGTTATCAAAGAGACGCTCGCGGGTCGCATCGACGAAAGTAACGACGTGCACCTCGCCTCCGAAATCCAGCTCGACGAATCTCTGCTGACGTCGATTTCAAAAATTGCCATCACCGGCTGCGGAACGGCGTACCACGCGGGTCTGGTCGGACAATATCTCCTGCGCTCGCTCGTCCATCTGCCCGTTGAAATGGAACTTGCAAGCGAGTTCCGGTACGGCGATCCCGTGATCGATCCCACGGCGCTCACGATCGCGATGTCGCAATCCGGCGAGACGGCCGACACGGTCGAAGCCGTGAAGATTGCGCGCGCTCTGGGCTCGCCCGTACTCGGCATTTGCAATGTCGTCGGCTCGCATCTCACCCGCCTGGCGCAAGGCACGCTCTTTACGCGCGGCGGTCCCGAGATCGGCGTTGCGGCCACAAAGACGTACGTCTCGCAAGTAACGGCCATGACGCTGTTCGCGCTCTATCTCGCGCGTCTGCGCGGTTCGGCTCCCATCGAACGCTTGCGCGAAATTGCCGAAAACACCAAACTGCTGCCGGCGGCGGTCGACGTTGTCCTCAACACCTCGGACGAAATTCGCAAAGTCGCCAAGAAGTTTCGCAAATCCGATTCGATGCTCTTTATCGGACGTTACATAAATTTCCCGACCGCGCTCGAGGGCGCGCTCAAACTCAAAGAGATTTCTTATATCCATGCCGAGGGCTACGCGGCGGGCGAAATGAAACACGGGCCGATTGCGCTCTTAGATTCGCGCGTTCCGATCGTCGGCGTGATGACCGATGGCCGCGTGCGCGAGAAGATTCTTTCCAACCTTTCCGAGGCGAAGGCGCGCGAAGCGCCGATCATCGTGGTAGCAAACCACGGCGATGAAGAAGCGCGAGCTATCGCGGACTACGTTTTCTGGGTGCCCAAAGTCGACGAGTTGCTCTCACCGATCGTCAACGTGATTCCGCTCCAACTGCTTGCTTATCACATTGCCGATATCGAAGGCAAGGATGTGGATCAGCCCCGCAACTTGGCAAAAACCGTAACGGTCGAATAGAGCGCCGCACATTCGTGCGGAACAAACAATCCAAATTCCATAGGGCGGCGTTGTAGCGGTATACACTTTGCCGTGGAGATGCTGCTACGCGCCTGCTTGCCCGCCTTTTTGCCGCTCTCGCTATTCTTATCATGGCCTGCGCAGCACAAGCAAGCGCACATCCTCTTGGCAATTTCACGATCAACCATCTAGCGAAGGTGCGCGCGCAAGCGGGAACGCTACGCATCCACTACGTGCTGGACATCGCAGAGATCCCGACCTTTCAAGTGATGCACGAACGGTCGCCGGGTGGCATATGGAACGCGCGCATCATGCAGTCGTGGGCGCAATCTGAGGTCGCCGTCGTTCAAAACGGACTTCGGGTGACGAGCGACGGCAGTCCACTCCTTTTACGCTCGCTCGGCGCGCACGCCCGTACCCGGCCGGGAGCCGGCGGCTTGCCCATCCTCTATTGGGTCGACGACTTTACGAGTGATCTCGGGAGCGCGAAAACCCATGCGATTGCGGTGGCCGACTCCGTTTATGCAGACCGGCGCATTGGGTGGAAAGACGTCGTCGTCGCGCCGGCGACGGAACCGACGCATGAATTGCAAGTCTATCCCAGCGCCCTTATCGGATCGCCGCGCACCATAACGTCCGCAACCTTTACCGTTGACGCCGCGGGCGTCGCCACAAACGTGAAAACCGATTCCACCGCGACACCGCAGCAGCAGAGCACGACGTCCATCGTAAGCCAAACCGCACTCTCCGAGATGTTTTTGCGCGCCGACCAAGGCCCGCTCTGGATCTTCATTACGATTCTGGCGGCATTCGGGTTCGGAGCGCTTCACGCGATCGAGCCGGGACACGGAAAGGCGCTGCTGGCGTTTACGCTGGTTGGAGCGCGCGCGACAAACAAACAAGCGGCCATTCTTGCGGCATCGCTGACGTTCGCCCATACGATCGGTGTCATTTTGCTCGGCGTCGTCCTCTTTTTCGTCACCGGCTTCGTACCCGAAACGATTTATCCGTGGATTACGCTGGTTTCCGGAATTGCGATCGCGATCATCGGTGGCCGCGCCCTTGCGCGTTACGTGCGGGGCGTGCAGCCGTTCGCACATGCCCACGCGCACGAGCACCCGCATGCCCATGCGCACGACCATCCCCACGATCACCATCACGATGCCGCCGATGGACATTCGCATGCCGTCGGGCACGACCACGATCATGCGCTCGCCGCCGATACCGAACTCAGCCACACGCACGGCGGGATGGCGCACTCGCACGTGGTTCCCGGTACGCAGCCGCTGAATTTCGGGAGCGCAATTTGGGCGGCGATGAGCGGCGGAATAGCACCCTGTCCGGCCGCTATCATCTTATTGATTGCCGCAGTCAATTCGCACCGCATCGGATACGGTTTAATGCTGATCGTGATCTTTGGACTGGGCCTCGCATCGGTTCTTACCGGACTCGGCCTGGCCGTGGTCAAGGGCGCCGCATGGATTGCGAGCAACGCGAAATACGAGCGTCTCGTGCGGTTTGGCCCGATGGCTTCGGCCGTGCTCATTTCGGTCATCGGGTCCGTGCTCTTGGGTCAGGGCTTCGTGCAGGTTGGCGTTCACGCCAATGCTTTTATCATCGCTGCGCTTACGCTTGCGGCAATCGCCGGCTTCGCTTTTAGCGCGCATCATCACGCGCACGGAACCATGGCGCAAACAGCATGATCTTTACGAGCGCCTTTACCGTCTACGCTTTAGGCCTGCGGCACGGTGCCGATCCGGATCATCTGGCAGCAATCGATAATCTCACGCGCAACTCGATCGAGAAGAAGCCGTTTCTTAGCCGCTTCGTTGGGACGCTCTTCGCAGGCGGCCACACCGTGATGGTGCTCGCAATTGCCGCGCTTGTGGGCTATCTCGGATCGCGGTTTGCAACGCACGCCGCCATCGTCGAGCGAATCGGCACGTGGATTAGCATCGTCGTGCTGCTGCTTATCGCGGCAATCAACTTGCGCCAACTCGCTTTGGGTCAAACGGACCGAATCGCCGGCGCGAAAACCCGTTTACTTCCCAAATTTCTGCGCGAGGGTAATAGCCCGTGGCTGGCAATTCCCGTCGGGCTGCTGTTCGGCTTCGGATTTGAAACTTCAAGTCAAGTAGCGGCTTACGCCGTCGCATTTGGAGCTGATGCCGGAATCCTCGGTGCGCTGCTCGTCGGATCCATGTTCTGCGCCGGAATGATCACGACGGATACGCTGGATTCCGTGCTCATACATCGTCTTGTCTCATACCGGGCCGGCCGTCTACCGCGCGTCATGCGCGTCTGGATTTGGTCGGTCACCATCTTCGCCGTCGCGGTGGCGGCGTACGAGTTCGCACAAGTTCTCGGTTGGACGCCGCCAGTCCCGGATATTTCCGTCAGCGCAATTCTCGTTTTGGGATTGCTCGCCGTATTTATTTGGGTGTTCTATACCACTCGGCCGGTTCGCGCCGATTCCCCAAACCTAACGGAGCAACTACCATGAAGAACCTCTTGCGCATGCTCGCGGGATTCGTGGCCGTTTCTGTCATCGCTTTGGCATTCTCGTTTTATTCGAGCCGCCCGGCACGCAGTTCCGACCATCAAGATTCACCGACTGTCGTAAACAATCCGATGGAAGATATTACCGATCAGTATATCTTTCCCGATCCCAACGTTCCGGGCAACGTCGTGCTAGTCATGGACTTCTGTCCCTTGATCGGTGCGGGCTGCCCATCCAACCCGACGTTCGATCCGAACGTACTCTATCAGTTTAAAATTGCTACCGGTTACGGCAGCAAAGACTACTCGGAGCATATGGTCATTCAAATGAAGGCCAATAGCGCGAGCACCAATCCCACCTTTACGGTGTACGGTCCGTCTGCTCCCAATGAAGTCAGCACGAACAACACCCTCGTAACGCAAACGGGACAAGTTCCTTACGGCACGACGGCCACGCTCGGAACAAATATCAAAGCGTTTGTCGGTTCGCGTCACGACCCGTTCTTTATTGACCTCGGCGCGCTGTTCAAGATCATACCGGATCGCAATTACAAGGATCCCCAAAAGGACCCGAGCCCAAATACCATGCCGAAATTCGGTTCGTTCAACTTTCCAAGCGCAGGTGCACCCGTCAATGACGTTACCGGCGCATCATATGGAACGGCAGGTGCCCTCGGCTGTAACATTGCTACGCCGAGCAATACTCTCACACCATTCAACGTGGAGTCGTTCGTGATCTCAGTACCGAGCTCGATGCTCATTCCGGCGGGACAAGCACCCGGTCCGGTTGGCGTTTGGGCTACTTCATCTACGCCGACGGGGACCTAAATTATGATGATAAAATACTACCTTACCGGAGCAGCCCTTGCGGGCGTTCTGTTCGCTTTCGGCGCGTGCAGTAACAATAACAGTCCCGGCACGCTCTTTCCCGGCGTCAAACAAGGCGTCTACCAACAGGTCGAATTGTTTGCCCGCCCGGCCGTAAAAGAAGGCACCGAAGTCTTCAACGACCACGACAAGACAAACCGGACCGAACCGTACAACGATCCGACGTTGTCCGCTAACGTCATGTCGTTCATGACGACGGTCGCAAAACGCGATGCGCCGCTTCCCGCCACCGTTACGGCCGTGCTCGGCACCGATGAAATGGTGATCGACCTCTCGCAAGTGGCAACCGGAAAAGGCGCCTACCTGGGCGTTGAAACAAACGGCGCGCTCGGACGCAGTAAGTTCGGCGGCCGCGCGCTGAACGACGATGCAGTCGACCTGGACTTGGGCGTCCTCTTCGGCAACACGTTGCACTTAGCGCGCCCCGACCTCATTCCGGCCGACGACGGCAAAGAAAGCCCATGCCTAACGACGGATAACGTTGGACCGCAAAATGCAAACAGCGGAGCCTTCCCCTTCGTTGACCCGCCAGTCTAACTAGCGCAGTGCGGGTAAAGACGGCCCTGATCCTGACGGCGGGCGCGATTATCGCGCTCGCCGTTTGGCCGTTGCTCACGGTCATGAACGGGCCCGCTCCCGCAACGATGGTGACACCGGCGCCCGTGCTGCAAGACTATCTCGGACGAAGCAAGACGATCGCGCTTGAGGAGAAGATCGTCGCGCGCGATAAGTCGGATCAAATATTCCGGCGGTCGCTTGCCGCACAATATTTGCAGCGCTTTCGCGAGCAGGGCGATATCGGCGATATCGCGCGAGCGCAAAACATGGCCGAACAATCGATCAAATTGCAACCTCAGCTGAACACCGGCGCCCGCATGGCGCTGGCTTCGGCTTATCTGAACTATCATAACTTTCACGCTGCCTTGCAAGCCGAGAAGTACGCCTACGCGGCCGAGTACAACGCGCTTGCGCTGGAACAGGAAGCTTCTATTCTGATGGAGCTTGGGCGGTACGACGAAGCCGAACGTATTTTGTCGCATCCGCCTACCTCCCGGGCGCGAACGCCGGCTTGGGATGCCGTTCAAGTGCGCTACGACGAACTTACCGGCCGCATCGATGAGGGCCGCAAACTGCTCGCCCGGATCATGCCGCAGATTGACGCCAATCTTTACGAAGGCGCATACGACCGGTCGTGGTATCATTTGCGCGCCGCGCAACTCGCATTCGAAACCGGTGACGACGCGACGGCACGGCAAGAGTTCGCACAGTGCCTGGCGATTTTTCCAAACAATTATATGGCTCTGCTCTGGCAAGCACGCTTTTACCGCGCGCACAAACAATGGGCGCAGGCGCTGGATGCCGCAAATCGCAGCGCGAATCTCTATCCTTTGCCGCAAGTGCTCGGTTACAAGGCCGACGCACAACGCGCGCTGGGTGATGCGCGCGGCGCTCAGGAGACCGACGCACTTATTCGGGCGGAACAGCGGCTCTTCAACGTGCAAGGCGTCAACGACCGGCTCTTAGCAAATTACTACGCGCAGCGGCGCGTGCATCTCGACGATGCCTTACGCGGCGCACAGGACGACTACCGCAAGCGGGGCGACGAAATTTACGCCGACGATACGATGGCTTGGGTCCTGGCGGCGCGCGGTGACTGGAAGCGGGCCGAGATCTTTGCAGCGCGCGCAACGCGCTGGAAGACGCAAGACGCAGAAATCTTGTACCACGCCGGCATAATTGCCCTCCACACCGGCCACAACGCACAAGGTGCCGGTCTGCTTCGCCAAGCGCTCGCCGACAATCCGCAATTCGATGCTTTCGATGCGGATGACGCGCGCGCGCAGCTCGACCGTCTCAAGTGAGCATGGCACACCCGCGCACGCTGGTCTTACTCGCAATCACCGCTCTGGCGGCAATCTTCGCGTGGCCGGCCCTCGGCGCCGGCGGACGCACGCACGCCGTCCGGCCAACACCGGCACCAGTGATGCCGGACTACCGCTATCGCGATAAGACGATCGCGTTTTACGAAATGCGGGTGAAGCGGGACCCGCAGGATCAGATTAGCGCACGCGCGCTAGCCGGACAGTACATGCAGCGTTTCCGCGAAACGGGCGACATCGATGACGTCAAGCGCAGCATGCGCCAGGCGCGGCGCTCGATTGCGCTGCAACCCGCCAACAACTTTAGTTCGTACGAAATTCTGGCGTCCGGCGAGACGGCGTTTCATCTCTTTCGCAAAGCGCTGCAGGATGAAGAAGTTGCGCACCGGGACCGAAGCGACGACACAAATGCCATCGGTCAAATCGCTTCGATCCAAATGGAATTGGGCCGCTACGGCGATGCGGGTAAAGCGGTTCGCACCGCGGCAGAGAAGCATCCGACCGACTCCGGCTTACTCTCGATCCTCGCGCGCTATGATGAGCTGACGGGACACTTAACCGATGCGCGCGCTTACCTCCAACGGGGCGGCGACATTGTCGACAGCGTCCTGGATAACCCCGCTCAAAGCCGGGCCTGGTTTCACTATCGCGCAGGCGAGATGGCTTTTTCAGCGGGCGCAATCGATGAAGCGAAAGACGACGAGCGCGCGGCGTTAACGATTTTCCCACGGTTCGCACCGGCATTTAATTCACTCGCGCGTTTCTGCTGGGCGACCAAAGATTGGCCGTGCGCGCTGAGCAATGCATCCCAAGGTGCGGACATCGTGCCGCTTCCCGAGACGTTGGGATATAAGGAAGATGCGCAGCGCGCGCTCGGCGACGCTGCGGGTGCGGCACAAACGGCGGCGCTGATCGTGGCCATCGAACGAATAGGCAACGCTTACCGCGTGAGCGACCGCCTGTTGGCGGTGTACTATTCCGAACACGGCATTCGTCTCGATGACGCTTTGCGGATCGCGCAGCGCGAAATTGCCGTGCGCGGCGATGAGATCTACGCTCAAGACACGCTGGCGTGGGCGGCGGCAATGGATGGACGTTGGAGCTTAGCCGAGGGAGCGATGCAAAA
>JALZBM010000055.1:0-3041 GCA_030947385.1 Vulcanimicrobiota bacterium | reverse complement strand
TCAGCACGCAGGACCCCCGCCTGCACTATCACGCCGGCGTCATTGCGTTGCATTTCGGGCAGCGAGACCGCGCAAAGCGGGAGCTGCGAGAGGCGCTCGCACTGAATCCGCAATTCCATCCGCGCTATGCCGATGATGCGCGAAATAAGCTGGCCGCAATTTAAGCAAGCGACCGGATGGGCGCTTGCTGTTTTTGTAGACGAAATTACATCCGCTTTGCGCACCACGGCGTTGTAACTCTTGAATCGGTGCGCTACATCGCACTAACACTCTGGAGCAAAGCACATTGAAAAAATTCCTTGCACTTCTTACCGCGAGCCTGGTCAGCCTTGCCCTATTGGGCGTTTTTGTTCTTTACGGCAACCAGGGAGCGCGAAGCTCAGATCACCAAGACTCGCCGGTAACGGTGAGCCGTCCGGGTGCGGACATTACCGACGTGTTCGTGTATCCGAGCCCCGAACACCCCGAGAACGTCGTCCTGGCGATGGACGTCTGGCCACTGATCCCGACAGGGCAAGGGCTTACCAAGTCCTTCGATCCGGGCGTGATGTATCAGTTTAAGATATCTGCCGACGACACTTTTGCCCCTCACTTCGTGATTCAGTTCAAAGCGAACGGCGTTGGCACGGATCAGCAAATTACGATGTACGGCCCCGGGCGTCCCAACATGGGCGGAACGCGGTCGACGTTTATCGCTCCCGCTGGAACGATGAAGTATAACGAGCCGGCAACGCTTGCTAACGGCGTGCGCGCCTTTGCCGGGCCGCGCGAGGATCCGTTTTACTTCGACCTCTCGCAGTTCTTCAAAATTATTCCGGACCGCAATTACAAAAACCAACCCAATCCGCCGGCGCCGACCGCTTCGTGCTTTAGAAAAGACGCTCAGGATTTCTTGGCTGGGTTCAACGTATTGAATCTAACGGTCGAAGTTCCGCGCAAAATGTTTGCGGATCAAAATGGCAACCTGCCGGTCATTCACGTTTGGGCGACGACGTCCGTGGCGGCCAACGACCCCGACGCCGATCCGCATTCGCCGAAGAATCGTCTCGAAGACGTCGTAGCGAACGCAAATTCGCAGGCACCGGGTAGTTCTGCGGACACAAACCAGCAGTACGTGCAAATCGAACGCCTCGGACGGCCCGCCATAAAAGAAGCCTTCGAAGATTTTAAACTTCACGATACAACCAACCGCAGCGACGTCACGGATGATAAAACGCTGAGTGATTCCATCAAGGCATTCATGATGCGTCCGGCTCCGGCCGGCGCCGGACGCTCCGAAGCAATCGCAAACGCGGTCGCCGGAGCGTTGATTCCGGATGCGATCTCGGCAGACTTAGGTGCCTTCGGCCCCGCCCGCTACCTGGGCGTGGAAACCAACGGCAAGAGTGGCCTGCCCATCGCCGTTATCCGCGCGGTACCGCCGCCGGGTATCTACGGAATTAAAAAAGCTCTAGGCGACCCGTACCGCCACTTTGGCGGACGCGATCTCAAGAGCCCGGTCATCGACCTTTCGCTCGGCGCCATCTTCGGAAGCCTCGTTCCCAAGCTGGGACTCGCGCCGGAGGACAATCGCGAAACGCCGTGTCTCACAAGCGACAACGTAACGCCGGCCCTCAAACATAGCACTGACACTTTCCCGTATGAAGGCGCTCCGCAGTAGCGTTTAGGAGACAAATAAACACATGAAGTATTACATTGCGGCGCTCGGCGCCATCGTGCTCGCAGGCGGCCTCATGACGAGCCTGCCGGCAAGTGCCCAAAGTGCACCCTCCCCGGTCGCAACGCCGACCCCAACGGTCGTTATTCCGCCTGCACTGCCGCCGATTGTGAAGTACGTTCACTACGTCAGCGCCGGGTATATCGTCCCGCCGATCGTTTGCAACGAACTCAGTCCGTGTAATCCGGGAACGCGTTATCGCAACGTCGCGGTCCGCAGTGCCGTGGAGTTTCCGATTGCCGGGATCAGCTTGACCGGTATGTTAAAACTCGATTACCGCCGGTATAATTATCCGGCAGCCGGTGGATCGATCGCACTTGCCGGCGGCGGAAATGCGTTCGCTCCCGCCTTAACGGCACGGGAAGAAGACTACGATTTCCGCGCCGGCGTCCGCGCGTTAGAACCGCGTTTGTACCTTGGCGTGAGTTATCTTCGGCACACCAGCAACTACGGCTATCCCACCATGCACGGGTATGGAATCGGACTTGAGAAGCTCCCCGATGTCGATCAAATCTTCTCCGTGTACGGCGGCGCGTATTACTACCCCAATCTGCGCGGCGAATACACGCAACCACTTGGCCCCAACGCCGGTGTGCCGCTGCAGTTAGCGTATCACACGCTCAAATACGACATGGGCATTACGCTCAAGACGTCGGAGCATTCCCCGGTGTTTATCGATGCGGGTTACTTAGGCGATCGCAGCCGGAACGCAGACAACGCACCGAGCAATATCACGCGCAACGGCCCGTTCGTCGGACTCGGAATTAACTTCTAAAGCGGCGATTGCGGCGGAGCCAGGGCTCCGCCGCAACCCAGCGCAGCGATGACGGCGGCGCGCTGCTCGCCGAAGCCGGCCGTTGACGACGTGCTCGATAACGGCGGAGATCGACACCCGGTGCTTGGCACGGATGTTCATCAGCGTCTTGCTATGTTCGCCGCATTTTGGCAGGGGCAATCGCACGAACAGAGTGCCGCCGTTCACGCGCCTGCCCCTTGGAACCGTGAAAACCCGAATTCGGGGCGGAATCAAGCGGTTGCGGCGCAAAGTGCGCTTAGACCTACCGTTGGGCCAAGTCAGGAGTTCACATGGAACACGAGCACAAACATACGCATGAGGGCGGCGTAACGCACGAGCATAAGCATGACGAAGCCGATCATAGCCACGATCACGACCACGACCATAAACACGAGCACGCCCACGCCGACGGCACCAAACACGAACACGATCATTCGCACGATGGAACCGATCACGATCACGGCCACACCCATTAAACAATAGAATGCCGCGAGCCAAGGGTTCCGGTACGACCGGGCCGGTCCGTTC
>JALZBM010000232.1 GCA_030947385.1 Vulcanimicrobiota bacterium | reverse complement strand
CCAATAAGCGCGCGTTGTCGCGGCCGGGATTGGGCGCAAAATCTTGCAGCGTGAAAGGCGGCGGAGCCTGGCTCTGCTCAAAGTCGGCAATCGCGCCGGCGGCGGCGCTAACCGAAAACGAATCGCCCGCCGGCAGCAGGGCGCTGATCTGAGGCGGTGCCGTAGCTGGCAGCGCACCTGTCGCAAAATCGTTTACACCCGGCGACACCGTTGAAGTGGTCATCCTTGCGTACCATCCTTGTAGAAGGAGGGTTTCAGCAGGCGGCCCCTTGTTCCCTCGTCTTTTCATGGTTTTCGTCTAAGCGACCTTGCAGAAGATCTGATCCCGCGCGAGACCCATCCAGAAAACCTCGACGGCATCCAGAACGGCCCGCCCGCCACGGAGGAAGGCGCCCTCGTCGAACCCCGGCAGGTTGAATGCCGCCTCCAGCTCCTCTCCCGTGTGTTCCGCGTGGCGGTCCTCGATTTGGTCGTGCCAGGTCCAGAACCCGAGGGGAAGGTCGGGCCGGCGCACCTTGACTACCCGCAGTCCCGCGATCAGCTCTTTCCAAAACCCCGCCGCCGCCCAATGCTCGATGGCGAACGAGGCACCTGCCGCCGTCGACGGATCCTCGGCACCGTAAACTTCGAGCAGCGCGCTGCAGAACTGGAGCGTCGGCGCGGTCCCTTTCGAGCGCTTCCCAAGCTCCGCGAATTCCAAGCCCAAATGCCGCCCGAAGTCCAGCAGCCATTCGAAATGTGCGGCGGTGAACCGAAATTTGGAGCCTTCGACCGAACCGTCCGGTCCGAACGATACGCCAAGTTCGTTGAGCAGAATCTCCTTACCGGCGCGATAGCTTTCCATCGTCTGCGCGTTGATGCACTTGCGCAGCTGCGCCTCCAAAAACAGGTGGCTGAAAACGGAAAACTGGATGGTGAAGTCGCGTAAATCATCCAGGCTCATCGTTCCCGTGGCAAACCAGGATGTGTATGGGTTTTCGCGCACGATTGGATGTTCGGCTACCATGGTATGGGCCGTTTTTTCAAAGCGTTTGGCGTTGGAGCTGGCCATTGGTGGACCTTTCTTAATGACGAGAACGGGAATAAAAAAACCGCCTCGCGTCGGCGAGGCGGTTTTGCATCTTTACGAATCGCTTTGAACGATCGCTTAAGGCAAAGCCAATTCAGCCGGCGCGGCAAAGCGGCGGTAGTAATAGGGGTAGCAGGCGTAGCGAGTCAAGGCGATCATTGCTGCATACGTTAGCAGAGTTCGGGCGCGATGGCAAGTCACCGTTGCGCAGCGGCGAATGCGACCCGGATGAATCATGGGATCGAGCTCGTGCTGGACCTTATTTTAGCCACCGCACTAGGGGGCATGCTTGCCGGCGCGAGTTCGCCGTGAGTTTTATTTTGAAGTGGCTGGGTTTCTTAAAGGAGAAACCGGCCGGAATCTCCGTTCGGCCGTCGCGCACGTTCGATATCGATCTCGCCTACGATGCTGCCGTCGAGCGATGCGTGCGCGGATTGGAAGACGTTCTCGGGGCGCAAGTGCGCGAACTCGACCGCGAACGCGGAACGGTCGAGGCGTCGTTCGGCCTGATGTTTTCAGAACGGGTTGCGTGCTCGCTGCAACGCGCGGGCGCGGACGCGACGCAGGTAACGCTTGAAAGCCGCCGGATCGCGGGGAGCGAGTTACCGAAAAATTCCGCCGTATTGGACCGCTTGGAAAGGTGGATGCGCGAGGGGCGCTAGGCGGGAAGGTGCAGGCGCTCGCAACCCATGTAGGGTTGCAGCACCGCGGGGACGTCGATCGTGCCGTCCTCGCGTTGATAATTTTCCAAAATTGCAACCAGCGTTCGCCCTACGGGCAGCCCCGAACCGTTGATCGTATGCGCGAGTTCCGGCTTGGCTTTGGCGTCGCGGCGGTACCGGATGCCGGCGCGGCGCGCTTGGAAGTCCGTGTCGTTCGAACACGAACTGACTTCGCGAAATTTGGATTCGCTCGGAATCCACACTTCGATATCGTACGTTTTCGCAGCGGCAAAGCCGGTATCGCCCGCGCAGAGCAGCATCGTGCGGTGGGCAAGACCGAGTTCGCGCAATAACGCTTCGGCATGGCCCGTCATCGTTTCGAGTGAGTTCCACGAACTCTGCGCGTCGGTCACCCACACCATCTCGACCTTTTCAAATTGGTGCTGGCGAATCAGACCCCGCGTGTCTTTGCCCGCCGCGCCGGCCTCTTTGCGAAAGCACGGTGAGTATGCGGTGTACATGCGTGGGAGCGAATCGGCAGGCAGTATCTCGTTTGAGTGCAGCGCGGCGAGCGGCACTTCAGCCGTTGGAATGAGAAACAAATCGGCATCCCGATCGGTGAACATCGCGTCGGAAAATTTGGTGAGCTGGCCCGTCGACCACATCGTTTCGCGCGTCACCAAAAAAGGCGGCACCACTTCGGTGTAGCCGCGCTGCGCGTTTCGATCCAGAAAGTAACTCACGAGCGCGCGCGAAAGGCGCGCGCCCGCGCCGAGCAGTACGTTGAAACGGCTGCCGGACAGTTTTGCCGCGCGTTCGAAGTCGATAATGCCGAGGCGCTCGCCGAGTTCCCAGTGGGGCTTGGGTGCGAACGCAAATTCGCGCGGCGTGCCCCACGCGCGCACGCAGACGTTTGCGCTTTCATCGTGGCCTTCGGGCACACCGTCGTCCAGAACGTTTGCTGCTTGCGTCAACAATTCGCGTAGGCGCGTTTCACCCGAGTCCGGCGAAAGCGTTGCAA
Organism: Vulcanimicrobiota bacterium; assembly: GCA_030947385.1. Taxonomy (GTDB): domain Bacteria; phylum Vulcanimicrobiota; class Vulcanimicrobiia; order Vulcanimicrobiales; family Vulcanimicrobiaceae; genus JACRUB01. The sequence continues at coordinate 1,481 of JALZBM010000232.1, read as the reverse complement.
CCGCGATTTGCGCCGCGGCAATTTTGGCGGAGAGCACGGCCAATTGCGGGCGCAATTCTGTGGCCGCGGTCACTTTATCGGCCGCGCGCCCGATGCGCGCGGAAAGCGCGTTCTTTTCTGCTTTGGACGTTTCGATATCCGTGAGCGCGCGGCGGTACTCTGCTTCCAAACGCAAGAGTTCGTCGACGAACGACGGATCGCCGCCGCGGCGCAGCGCCGAGCGCCGAACGCGGTCGGGGTCGCGGCGAATTAAAGCAATGTCAAGCATGAGGAACGAACGGCGCATTATGCGAGGCACGCACGCAGTCCTACCCGAGCACGGCTTCACCACAAGCGCACTGATGCCACCCGAACAAGCCGTGATCGCATTTCTCTCTCGCGCGGCACTCGTTGCGCCGTCCGTTCAAAACGTCGGCATCGCAGATTCGTTCGGCCGGATTCTTGCGCGCAACATTGCCGCGGACGCGCACTATCCGGCGATCGCCCGTTCAACGATGGATGGCTTTGCCGTTCGCTCCGGCGATCTTCCGGGCGCGCTTCGGCTCGCGGGCGACGTACTGATGGGCCGCGTTTTCGAACGCGCGTTGCGTGCGGGCGAAACGGTGCGAATTCCGACCGGCGGAGCGCTTCCCGAAGGCGCCGACGCCGTGGTTCCGATCGAGGACGCCGTACTGGAGGGTGACCGCCTCACCGTTTGCGGCGCGGTGGCACCGCTGGATTGCATTACGCCTCCCGGCGAAGATATGCGGGCGGGCGAGTCTGTTTTGCGTGCGGGCCGCCGGATCGGCGGTGCGCAGGCTTCCGTGCTCGCCACCCTCGGCATCGCGCAGGTCCCCGTTTTTCGAAGGCCGCGCATCGGCGTGATTTCAAGCGGTGACGAACTCGTGGGTGTCGGCGACTTGCGCGGGCCCGCCCAGATCCGGGACTCGAACCGGTATGCCGTCGGCGCCGCCCTGTACCGTCACGGCTGCGACGCCGTCGCGCTGCCTGCGGTTAGCGACCGTCCAGGTGCGCTCGAGGCGGCACTCAAAGACGCGCTCGGGGCGTGCGAGGCAGTCATTATCACGGGCGGTTCGTCCGTCGGCCTCGCGGATCGCACGCCGGCCGCGATCGACGCAACCGGTTCGCCCGGGGTGATCGTTCATGGACTGCGCGTCAAGCCCGGGAAACCCACCGTTCTCGCCAGCATCGCTGGAAAGGCGGTGATCGGCTTGCCGGGCAACCCCACCTCCGCGTTGATGATTCTAGAAGCGGTCGCGGCCCCGATCATTGCGGCGCTCACCGGCCGCGCCGGGCGCGCGTTTACGATCGAAGCAGTTTTGGAACGAGACGCGCCGAGCCGCGCCGGCTGGACGTGGTTCGTGCCGGTGACGCTGCGGGATGACGGCGCGCGTTACCTTGCGCGTCCGCTCGCTATCCGTTCGTCGTCCACGAGCCTGCTTGCCCGAGCCCACGGTTTCCTGACCATCGATGAAGAGAAG
>JALZBM010000231.1 GCA_030947385.1 Vulcanimicrobiota bacterium | reverse complement strand
AGGCTGCGCTCTTCATCCATCGTGACTGTGTGGCTCATCCCCGCGGGTTTCACGACGTGTTCGAAGAGATAGGCCGTATAAGACTCGTGCGAAGCCGCTTCGATCACCTTGCCCAGTAGGATATAGTTGGTATTCGAATACGCCCACTTGGTACCCGGTGCAAATGCGAGCGGCTTTTTTGCAATGAATCCGATCATCCGCGCGAACGACGGTTTCGTTTTCGGGGCGATCGATTCGAAATGGTTGACATCGGTATAGTTGGGAATGCCGGTGACTTGATTGAGGAGTTGGCGGATCGTCACGCCGCGCGCGGGGAGGTACGCAGCGGTGTATTTTCCGAGCGGATCGTCGAGCCTGAGCTTCCCTTGTTCGGCCAGTTGCAGTACGGCGGCCGCGGTGAACTGTTTGGTTATCGAGCCGATCTCAAAGTTCGTGTTCGCATCGACGGGCGCTTTGGTCGTCGTATTCTTAACGCCGAACCCCCTACGATAGACGACGTTGCCGTCGCGCACGACGGCCAGCGCCATTCCCGGAACGTGCATGGAAGTCATCGCCGTATTTGCATACTCGTCGATGCGTTGCGTTTGTTGAGCCGTCAAGGCCGCCGGTGATTGCGCGTTTGCGGCCGCACCGGCGAGCGCTAGCAGGACACCGGCCCAGAGCCCGCCGACCCAGATATTCATATTGCCCCCAAGAGTCGTAGTTACAGTCCCTTAACCGCGGCGGCCAATCCATCCACCGAGGCTTTCGCGTCGCCAAACAGCATGACGGTTTTTGGATCTTCGTATAGCGGATTGTCGATGCCGGCGAAGCCGGAGCGCATGCTCCGTTTGAGCACGACGATGTTCGCGGCTTTGTCGACATCCAGAATCGGCATACCGTAGATCGGCGAACTCGTAACGTTGCGCGCGGCCGGATTCGTTACGTCGTTGGCACCGATGACGAGCGCGACGTCCGTGCGTGAAAATTCAGGATTGATGTCTTCCATGTCGTAGAGCGCCGGATACGGCACGTTTGCCTCGGCCAGCAAGACGTTCATATGGCCCGGCATGCGTCCGGCGACGGGGTGAATGGCGTACTTTACTTCGACGCCTTTCTTTTCGAGTTGGTCGGCAAGTTCGCGTACGCTGTGTTGCGCTTGCGCGACGGCCATGCCGTAGCCCGGCACGACGATCACCTGCCGCGCGTAGGCAAGCATCGTGGCAACGTCGTCGACGGTTGCGCTGCGAACGTTCTGCGGACCGCCGGCACCCGCCGCTTCGCCCGCATCTTTGCTGACGGCACCGAACGCGCCGAAGAGCACGTTGGTGAGCGAACGGTTCATCGCCTTGCCCATGAGAATCGTTAACAGCGTGCCCGAGGCGCCGACGAGCGCACCGCTGATGATCAGCACGTTGTTTCCCAGTGCCAGCCCCGTCAGGGCGACGGCCAGCCCCGTGAATGAATTCAGCAGCGAAATGATGACGGGCATATCCGCCCCGCCGATCGGCAGCACGAACAAAACGCCGAGTGCGAGCGCAAGCACGATCATACCGCTGAATACGAGGAGGCCGCCGGACACCGGTGCGCCGGCGAACGTAAGCACTCCGCCCGTAGCAACGAGCGCGATGGCGCTGCCCAGCACGAGCAGCAAAATCAGTCCGTTGACCACTTGTTGACCCGGGTAGGTAATGGGCCGGCCGGTCATCACTTCTTGCAGCTTGAGAAACGCGATAATGCTACCGGAGAAACTCAATGCGCCGATGATCGCGCTGAGCACGATCGTAACGCCAACGTCGTAGGAGAGCACCGCGCCGCTTGATTGGGAGTACATAAACTCCGCACTGGAAACGAGCGCGGCCGCGCCACCGCCCGCCCCGTTGAACAATGCGACCATTTGCGGCATAGCGGTCATCTTCACGCGCATCGCCGAAAACGCACCGATGAATCCGCCGATGACGACCCCCACGAGGATCATCCACCACGTGAGAATACCGGATCCGGCCAGCGTCGCAATCAAACCGATCGCCATACCCACGGCGGCGATGCGATTTCCCAAGCGTGCGGTTGCGGGTGAACTAAGATACCGCAGGCCGAGAATAAAAAACACGCCCGTTATCAGATAGGCGAGATCAACCCAAGGACTCGTCGCCGCCTCGGTCACTTTTTCACCTGCGTGCGCGGTTTGAACATTTGCAGCATTCGCTCCGTGACGACGAAGCCGCCGACAACGTTAATCGTTGCGAGCGTGACGGCGATGATTGAGAGAACCGTGCCGAGCGGCGGAATCGCTGCGCCCGCGATCAACAGCGCACCGACGAGAACGATTCCGTGAATGGCATTGGTTGCCGACATCAGCGGCGTGTGCAGCGTCGTCGGAACTTTCGAAATGACTTCGAGCCCCACGAAGACCGCGAGAATAAAGATGGTCAGTTGAACGATCAGATGTTCCATCAGGCGGTCGCTCCGGCTGCCGCGGCCAGCGTGGGTTCGTGCAAAATCTTTCCCCCGAATGTCAACGTCGTGCCTTTGGTGATTTCATCGTTGAAGTCCATATTCAACGCGCCGTCTTTCGTTAAGTGTGTTAACAACGTAAAGACGTTCCGCGAATAAAGCTGGCTTGCGTGATACGGCATCGTGCCGGGAAGATTCCTCAGACCCACGATCGTCACGCCGTGAACGACGGCGGTCTGGCCGGGTTTGGTAACCTCGCAATTGCCGCCGGCTTCAGCGGCGAGGTCGACGATAACGGAACCCAGACGCATGGCCTTGACGGCTTCTTCGGTAATCAATACGGGCGCGCGCCGGCCCGGAACCAGTGCGGTCGTTACAACGACGTCGGAGGCGCCGATATGCTGCACCATAAATTGGCGCTGCTTTTCGATTTGTTCGGGCGTCAGCTCTTTTGCGTATCCGCCTGCCCCTTGCGCATCTCCACCGACGTCAAACTCAACGAACGCCGCTCCCAGACTCTGCACCTGTTCTTTAACAACCGCGCGCGTATCGTACGCCGAAACAACGGCGCCCAACCGGCGCGCCGTCGCGATCGCCTGCAACCCCGCAACGCCGGCACCCAAAATAAGAACTTTCGCCGGAGGGATTGTCCCGGCAGCGGTCGTGAGCATCGGAAAAAATTTCGGCAACAACGTTGCGGCGAGCAACACCGCTTTGTAACCGGCGATATTGCTTTGCGAAGAAAGCGCATCCATGGATTGCGCGCGCGTAATGCGCGGAATCGCATCCATCGAAAGCGCGGTAATATTCGTCTTGGCAAGTTCTTGAACGTATGCGGGATCGCCAAGCGGGCCGAGGAAACCGATCACCGCGGCCCCGGATCGCAATGCACGCACTTCATCGGCAGTGGGCCGGCCGACCTTAACCAGAACGTCGGCATCCTGCAAAAGCGCGGCCTTATCGGTACCGATCTTCGCCCCGGCTTCCTCGTACAACCGGTCCGCAAACGCCGCGTTCTGCCCGGCGTCATGCTCGAGAAGGACGGAGATTCCCGCCTTTGCTAAGCGTAAGACCGTTTCTGGAACCAGCGCGACCCGGGCTTCGCCGGACGCTTCTCGTACAACCGCGACAATCATGGCGCGAGTTTAGCGCGAAAGATTCGACATCCCTACAATAGTAGCAATTACAACAAGCCCAACGAGCCCAAAGATGTGTCCGCCCAGGAAAGGCAACTCAAATCGACGGTTCGTGAGCGCAACGGTTAAGAAGTCTGCCAGCGCAATGAAAGCGCCAACCAGTAAGACGACAAAGAGTGCTTGCGGGAGCACGACTGAAAAAATGCACAGCAACGCACCAAAAGCAACATCGCGCACGCCCGTGGCGCGCACAAATCCGCGTCCATTCAATTCATGGACGTACAGCCCATAAAGATGCGAGAGAATCTCCGGCCGCACGATCGCAGCCAAGCCGATGATGAGGAAGCCGGCGCCGGCAAGGAACGAGAGGACGCCCCCGAGTTGATGCATGCCCGTTGCGGTTCGAGCCATTGCACCGAAGGAACTGTCTGCAGCAGGCTCCGGTCGCGCTAGCTCGTTATCTCTCTATCTCTACAACGAAATACGCCCCAAGATTGTGCCATGTTTCATCGGCATTTCGCGCGCAGCCCTTTGACAAGCTCAGGGTGACACTGGAGGACGGACGCGCTCAAGAACAGCGGATTTGGGTTTGGTTGTGCGGCGGTGAGGGCGTGGTCTCGTTGGGGCGTATGAGAATCGCCCGTAGCCAGGATGGCGGGAGGGCGATTTCATGGAGTAGCAATTTCACACGATGTGAAAT
>JALZBM010000230.1 GCA_030947385.1 Vulcanimicrobiota bacterium | reverse complement strand
CGATCCCGAGTGGAGCGGCGAGACGTGGCAACAACGCACTACGGACGAGCGGTAAATTTTGGCCGTCCGCAGAGGCCAGACGTCGCGACCATGGTTCGTCGATCAGAATACCGATGAGCGCCGCCAGTGTTGAAAGCACATAAGATAGCACCAGCCAGCCAGACGCGTACCCGTATGTGTGCGCAAGCGACAGACCGGACACAACTCCTATCCCGACCGATACGCCGCCGGCTGCGAAGATGCGACTGAATGCGGTAGCCAGCATCTGCAATACCCGTTGTTCGTCAACGTGCTGCACGATGACCCGAAAGATGATTCCGGCAATCGGCAACCCCGCGAACGCGAGCATCATCGCGCCGACGTGAAGCCACAGCAGGAATGCTCGTCCGTCAACCACGTTATACGGCAGCGGCTACGGCATCGGCGAGCGATGTCGTTTGATGGCCGATAAGGCGGCTCAGCACGTGACCGTGATCCTCGAGCGCGCCCTTCGCCGTGGCAGCACTAGTTTGCGCGAGCATCGTCGCCATAGCGTCCGGCAGACCCATGCCCAGCAGTGCCGAGCGGTATTCCGCTTCGCTCATGTTCCGATAGCCAACCGCCTTTCCGGTTCGTCGGCTCACCTCCGCCGCGAGCTGCGTCAACGTGAACGCCTGGTCGCCGGCGAGTTCGTAGATGGTACCGGCGGGTGCCCCGTGCACTAGGACCAATGCTGCCGCCTCCGCATAGTTCGATCGGCTCGCCGACGAAAGTCCTCCGTCTCCCGCGCTGCCGATGATCGCGCCGTGCGCGAGCGCTGGCGCAAGCATCGCGGTGTCGTTCTCCAGATACCAGCCGTTGCGCAATACGACGAACGGCAGTCGGGTCTTGCGCAACATCTCCTCGGTTGCCAGATGTTCGGCAGCGAGGCTCAACTCCGAGGTGTCGGCTCGCAAGATGCTCGTGTAAGCAATGAACGACACGCTGGCCCGCGTTGCCGCTTCGATAAGGTTCTTATGATGCGCAGCACGCTGACCGAGGACGCTCGATGAGATCAGCAGCAGCCGATCGATGCCGGTCACGGCCGCATCCAGCGACGTGGGATCAGTATAATCGCCGATACGCGTCGCGACACGAAACGGCGCCAGTTCGTCCGCTGCTCGTGGCGTGCGGACCATTGCCGTGACGTCAGCAGAGGGGTCCAGGCGGCGCAAGTGCTCGATGACGAGGCGGCCGAGATGACCGCTTGCTCCGGTGACGAGGAGACGTGGCTTGTTCATTGATCTGTGTTCCCTTTAATGACGAATTGAATAATGACAAATTGAAAACCAATGAGGATAGGACTATAATAGAGACCATGGCCGTCAACTACAATGAGGCAGAAAATAGTGCCCTGGTTATTGCGAAAGAACCCTATGGCGCGGCGCGCGCGCGCTTCGCCGCCTATTTTGCTGATATCCAGCGCCGAAGCTTGGAGGGATGGGTTTGCCCCACGCGTGATCTGCTCGACTCCATCGGGGACAAGTGGTCGACGCTCATTCTCATGTCCCTCGCAGCTAGGCCGCTGCGCTTTAGCGCGGTGCGGCGCGCGGTTCCGGACATCTCGAAGCGGATGCTCACCCAGACGTTGCGCTCGCTCGAACGCGACGGCATGCTTTCGCGCCACGTGTTCGCAACCAAACCGCCGAGCGTTGAATACCGCTTGACCGAACTGGGCGAATCGCTCCTCGAGTCGATGAGCGCCCTCGTGGAGTGGGCGGAGCGCAGCCACCCCGTCGTACTGCGGGCGCGCGTGCGGTTCGACGCGCTCGAGGATGCCGCTGGCTGAGCAACGCGCTCCGCACCGCGCGCTTTCATGCGACGCTGCGAACGATCCGCCAGAGAGTGTTTGCCGCGAGCGACCCCGTAAATGTGCGCGCGCGCAGTTTACAAGGCCAAGAAAAGCGCGTCGAATTGCTATCGCATAACGCCGATCGCCGCGCAACTCGTGCTAGCATGCAGCCGTGGATTTACGGCCGTTAAAGCAGCGCCGTCCCGACCAAACCGTTGCGCGTTATCAGGGACGCGAGTTGCGCCTCGGTCGCGCTATCGGAGTCGCCCGGGCGCTCCGGAACCACGACGTAGCGAATTTCAGACGTACTGTCCCAAACCGTAATGTGTTTATCCTCCGGCAGAGTCACCCCAAATTCGGCTAAGACGCTCCGCGGATCGCGCACCACGCGCGAGCGGTAGGCTTCGCTCTTATACCATTTGGGCGACGGTCCCAAGAGCGCAATGGGGTAACATGAACAGAGCGTACACACGATCACGTTATGCGTCTGCGGCGTATTTTCAACGGCGCGCAGCTTCACGGGAGCCCAGTGGCTCAAATCAACGCCGAGTTCTTCGGCGGCTTTGCTTGCGTCCGCCAACAAACGGCTTTTATATTCCGGATCGACCCAAGCGCGCGCAATCATCCCAAACGCGTTCGCCGGTTTCGAATGCAAAAGAAACTGCTCGACCGTCTCGTCCAACTCGATTTCCGTAAGAATCGAACGCGCTTCGAGTTCTGCCACCAATCGTTTGACGCGGTTTGAGACAACCGCACTGCCTTCATGATCGTGGCTCATCGCGCGCCCTCCAGATAGGACTCCCACAATTCCGCCGTGACGTCGACTCCCGATGCGCCGTCGCGGCCCCAAATATCCTTCGATGAAAAGACGACGGTGTAAACCGGTTCCGGGTCGCTCGCAATGCCCCGGGCGCGGTCGTCCGCAAGCATGAACGATCCAACAACGGCGATCACTCGGCCTCGTTTACCGCGCAGGTATGCGGGAATGCGGCAGTGTCCCTCCGGATTTCCCAGCCGCACTTCCGCCTCATCACCGATCGCAAACCGCGCCGTCATTTTGGAATGATACCTTTCTCGGTCAGCAAGATCTCGATCGCGTGAAGCCACCGCTCGTAATACGAAGCGGCGAGGTATTCGCCGGGGTTCATTCGCTCGACGGCGTACCGGAACTCGTCGAGCGTGTACGTGCCGTTTTTCAACAGGTGCCGGTTTATTGCAAAGACGCGGGCTTCCCATTCGTGGTGAAATCCCACGCCGTCCTCACTCGTGTCTACGGGTCCGAAGCCATGCATTCCACCGACGTCATTGATACGCATCGCACGCCTACTTTAACGATAGCGGCCGGTAGCGAATGCGGTGCGGGCGGGCCGCTTCTTCTCCCAACCGCTGCTTTTTGTTTGCTTCGTACTCTTGATAGTTGCCCTCGAAGAAATAGACCTGCGAATCGCCTTCGAACGCGATGATGTGCGTCGCGATGCGATCCAAAAACCAGCGATCGTGACTCACCACGAGGACTGTGCCGGCAAATTCGCTCAAGGCGTCCTCCAGGGCTCGCAGGGTTTCGACATCGAGATCGTTTGAAGGCTCGTCGAGCAGCAACACGTTTGCGCCGGCGAGCAGTGTTTTCGCTAAATGCAGCCGTCCGCGTTCGCCGCCCGAGAGATTTCCGACCATCTTCTGCTGATCGCCACCCTTGAAGTTAAAGCGTCCCAGATACGCCCGCGAAGGCATTTCGAATTTGCCGACCATCAGCAAGTCCAGACCGCCGCTAACATCTTCAAAAACCGTCTTGTCGTTTTGTAGATCCTCGCGCGTCTGATCGACGACCGCAAGTTTGACCGTGGACCCCACGCTGATCTCGCCGGAATCCGGTCGTTCTTTACCGGAGATCATTCGGAAAAGCGTTGATTTACCGGCGCCGTTCGGGCCGATGATGCCGACGATCGCACCGGCGGGAACAAGAAAATTTACATCGTCCATCAGCAGACGATCGCCGTACGCCTTGCGCACGTTCTTAAATTCGATCACCTGATCGCCCAATCGCTCGGCGACGGGAATGAAAATTTCCTGGGTTTCGTTGCGCCGCTGATATTCGTAACTGCTGAGTTCTTCAAAGCGCGCCATCCGGCTTTTGTTCTTGGACTGCCGCCCCTTGCTTGCGGTACGGACCCATTCCAGCTCGCGTTTGAGCGCCTTTTGGCGCGCGGATTCGGTGGATTCTTCTTGCGCGAGGCGTTCTTGTTTTTGGTCGAGCCACGAACTGTAATTGCCCTTCCACGGGATGCCGCGTCCGCGATCCAGCTCCAAAATCCATTCGGCGGCGTTGTCCAAAAAGTACCGGTCGTGGGTAACGGCGACGACGGTTCCCGGAAAACGCTGCAAAAATTGCTCGAGCCAGTCAACGCTTTCCGCATCGAGATGGTTGGTCGGTTCGTCCAAAAGCAGCATGTCGGGTTTTGAGAGCAACAGCCGGCAG
>JALZBM010000229.1 GCA_030947385.1 Vulcanimicrobiota bacterium | reverse complement strand
CGATAATCGGAATCTTAAGCTTGCGCGCTTCCATGACGGCGATGCGCTCTTTCTTCGGATCGACGATGAAGATCGCATCCGGCAAACGGTGCATGTCTTTGATGCCGCCGAGGAAACGTTCGAGTTTGTTCAACTCGTCGGTGAGCTTGCTGACTTCTTTTTTGGGAAGCAGATCGAAGGTGCCCTGCGCTTTCATGCCTTCAAGTTCGCGTAGACGGGCGATGCGTTTTTGAATGGTTTGAAAGTTCGTGAGCGTGCCGCCGAGCCAGCGCTGGTTGATATAGTAGGTACCGGCGCGTTCCGCTTCTTCTTTAACGACGTCTTGCGCTTGCTTCTTCGTTCCAACGAACAGCACGACTTTGCCCTCGGCGGACATATGCTTGAGAACTTCGTACACGTGGCGAAGGCGCGCGACCGTTTGCGAGAGGTCGATGATGTAAATGCCGTTGCGCTCTTGGAAAATGAACGGCTTCATCTTGGGGTTCCACCGGCGCGTTTGGTGGCCGAAGTGGACGCCTGCTTCGAGCAGGGCTTTCATAGAAATAACAGACACGGGTCTCTCCTAACTGACCTCCGGCCGGTTTGCCGTCCTGGCACCGTCCATTTTGAGATCATCGCAGCCCACGTCCCTGCAGGCTTGAAATAATGTACCGCACCACGAGGGCGCAACCGCCAGAGTATAACACGGGCGGCCGAATATGGTCCAGCGGCCTTGGCCGCAGCACTCGACCGCGGTATAGATACTGGATTCTGTTGCCCGCTCCATAGCAATCCGAACGCGAAAGCGGTACGAGTCCAGTAGGTATCGACGCTTCGGCCGCAAGGATTAGCTCCCTCGTGCCGATATTGAAGGTGAATGACCGTCGATTTGCCCGGCTTGGCTGCCGCTCTGCGCGAGATTGGGCCGGAAGGCTTCAGACCTAGCCGTCTCAATCCGCTCCTGGAGGGGATCGTCCTCGATCCTGTCTCGGTCGCTCCCTACATCCGCTTTAAGGAAGCCGGATACACCCGCAGCCTCGTCTATGCGGACGAGCAGTTCGAGTTGATGGTACTCTCGTGGGAAGCCGGTAGCGCGTCCACGATTCACGATCACATGGGCCAGCAGTGCTGGTTCGTAGCCCACTCGGGAACCTTCGAAATCGAAAACTACCGCCTGGTTGCGGGCGGGGGCCGCCCCGGGTATGCACGCGTGGATAAGCTGAACACGGAGGCCGGCGTTACCGTCGGCATGCCGGATTACCGCGGGCTCGACAATGAGATTCATCGCGTTTGCGTTCCGAAGTCGGCCGGTCGTGCCGTCTCCGTTCACGTGTACGCACAGCCGATTAACCACTGCCTGATTTTCGATGCAAGCCGGCAGCGCTGCGTTGAGAAGGCGCTGACCTTTGACTATTGCCCATAAAGAATTGGCGATCGTTGCCGAATAGAGTTGGGATGCGATGGTTAGTCACCGGCGGTCTCGGTTTTATCGGGTCGAATTTTATCCGTATTGCGCTGCACGAGCGACCCGATTTAGAAATCGTTAACTTAGACGCGATGACCTATGCGGGCAACCCCGCCAACGTTGCAGATTTGGTAGGCAACCCGCGCTATCGGTTCGTCAAAGGCGATATCGCCGATCCGGCGGCCGTGCGCACGGCCCTCGACGGCGGTGCCGACGCGATTCTGAATTTTGCCGCAGAGACACATGTGGATCGCTCGATTCTCGATCCCGCCGCGTTTTTGAAGACGGACATCCTCGGCACGCACGTTTTGCTCGAGGCCGTGCGCGAGTTAAAAATCGCCCGCTTTCTTCAAGTGTCGACGGACGAAGTGTACGGCGACGTCAGCCACGGCGAATCGCGCGAAGGCGACGCGCTGTGTCCCCGCAGTCCCTACAGCGCAAGTAAAGCCGGCGGCGATCTGCAAGTGCTCGCGTACTTCACAACGTACGGAACGCCCGTCATGATCACGCGCGGATCGAATACCTACGGGCCCTACCAGTACCCTGAAAAATTGATTCCGCTTTTCATCACCAATTTGCTCGACGACCAAAGCGTTCCCGTATACGGCGACGGCCGGCAAATTCGCGATTGGCTGCACGTGCAAGATCATGCGCGCGGGATCATGCACGTTCTCGAGCACGGCCAACCGGGCGAAATCTATAATGTCGGCGGCGGCAATCCGCGCACCAACTTGGAAATCACGCGAACGTTGCTGGACGCCTGCAAGCGCAGCAGCGAAACGCACGTGCGTCACGTCGCGGATCGCGAAGGGCACGACCGCCGGTACGCAATCGACACGGCAAAGACGCGGGCTATCGGATGGAAGCCCACCGTTCCCTTTGAGTCCGGCCTCGCCTCGACGATCGAATGGTACCGCAAAAACGAGAACTGGTGGCGTCCGCTGAAGTCGGGCGAGTTTGCGGACTACTACAAACGCCAGTACGCGCACCGGTAAGGGAGTTTCTCATTAAAGGCATCATCCTTGCGGGCGGACTCGGTTCGCGGCTGCGCCCGCTAACGAAAATCACCAACAAGCATCTGCTCCCGATTTATGACAAGCCGATGATTTATTATCCGCTCGAGACGCTCGTTAACGCGGGAATCAAAGACATCATGATCGTCACCGGCGGCAACTCAGCCGGCGATTTTTTGCGCCTGCTGGGCAACGGTAAAGACTTCGGCCTCAAAGACATCTACTACACCTATCAAGAAGGCGAAGGCGGCATCGCTGATGCGCTTAAACTGTGCGAACACTTTGCCGAGGGCCAGCGCATCGTCGTCATTCTCGGCGACAACATCATCCAAGAAGATATTTCCCCGTTCGTCAAAAAGTTCGAACACCAAGATTCCGGCGCGCGACTGTTGCTCAAGGAGGTTGCGGACCCGCAGCGGTTCGGCGTTGCCGAACTCGACGGTGAGCGTATCGTGAGCATCGTCGAGAAACCCGAAACGCCCAAAAGCAACTACGCGGTGACCGGCATTTATATGTACGACCGGCGCGTCTTCGATTTTGCTCGCCGCTTGGTTCCTTCCAAGCGCGGCGAGCTTGAAATCACGGACGTCAACAACGCATACCTCAAAGAAGGCGACCTCTATTACGACAAACTGAACGGCTGGTGGACCGATGCGGGCCAGTTCGAGAGTTTACACCACGCCTCGAACTTGGTCGCCAAGGAGCGCCTTGGGGGCCGGGATGCCGTTAAAAGCTCGTAAAGAGATAAAGCACGCTCGTCGCTTGCCGAAGCCTTACATATGAGTAGTCTCATCACGCCTGCCCTTCATACGAACGGGCAGTCCCACGAAAAGCGTCCGGAGAAAACGGTACTCGTCACGGGCGGGGCCGGGTTTATCGGATCGAACTTTGTTAAGTACCTCTATAACAAATATCCGACGTACCGCATTCTCGTGGTCGACGCCCTCACCTATGCCGGCAACTTGGACTACTTCGGCGCAATGCGTCAGAACGGCCGCTTCGCATTTCACTACGGCGACATTCGCAACCGCGAGTTGATGGATCGCCTCATCGGTCAATCCAACATCGTCGTGCACTTCGCCGCGGAATCTCACGTCTCGCGTTCGATCGCTGATACGGCTTCATGCGTGAGTACCGACGTCGTCGGCACCGATATCGTCGCATCGTGCGTCGTGAAGCACAAGGCAAATATCGAGCGCTTCATTCATATTTCTACGTCTGAAGTGTACGGAACGGCACACGACGACACGATGAGCGAAGAACATCCGCTCAATCCGTGCAGCCCCTATGCCGGAGCGAAGGCCGGAGCCGATCGCCTAATTTGTTCCTACTTTCTAACCTACGATCTCCCGGTCACGATCGTGCGGCCGTTTAACAATTACGGGCCGCATCAACACTTGGAGAAACTGGTTCCGCGATTGATCACGAGCGTATTGCTCGGCGAACCGATGCCGATTCACGGCGACGGTAGCGCGCGGCGCGATTGGCTTTACGTCGAGGATCATTGCCGCGGACTCGACGCCATTCTGCATGCCCCGCTCGACAAGGTCGCGGGCGAAGTGTTCAACATCGGAACCGGCAAGGACGCTTCTATCTTAGAGATTGCGGCGATGATTGCGTCCAAAATGAATTCGGACCCGGGCAAGGTGCGGCTGGTAGAAAATCGGCCGGGCCAAGTAGATTTGCATCGGGCGAACGTGAACAAGATTTTCGACCTTCTTGGCTATCGAGCGACGACATCGCTCTCGGAAGGGCTGGATAAAACCATCGCGTGGTACGACGACAACCGCGCAATCTGGGAACGCCAGATTTGGCTTCGCGAAATCGAAATCGAGACCGCCGGAGGA
>JALZBM010000054.1 GCA_030947385.1 Vulcanimicrobiota bacterium | reverse complement strand
TTTGAAGAAAAGATCAACGTTTCGGGCCGGGTGGGCGCTCCGGCGGGCGCGCAAACCAAACCGGCTTTTGCCCTTACCGGCGTGCTTGCGGCAATCGACGTGCGCGTCGGCGAACACGTAAGCGCGGGACAGCCTCTAGCGCATTTAGATGCAGGCGGTTTAGCGATCGCCACGCGGCAAGCACAGGCGGACGCGGCAGCGGCTGCGGCGAGTTACGGCGGAGGCGCCGTTCCGAGCGCGCAGTTGCGTACCGCGCAAGCGAAGCTCGTCTTGGCGCGCCAGCGTCTTGCAAATTTGCAAAGCGGAGGCGCGGGGGCGCAAAGCGATCGTATTGCTGCAGAGTCGGCACTGCGTCAGGGCCAGATCAAGGTCGAGAGCGATCGCCGCGCACTCGCGCGCGAACAGCAACTCTTTTCTGCGGGCGTCGCGGCACGTAAAGACGTCGATGCCGCACAAGCGCAACTGAGCGCGGATCTTGCCGACCGGCAGGCGCAGCAATCCAAAGTTGCCGCGGCGAGGACCGGCGTGGGCGGCGCGCTCGCGCAAGCCCAAGCGGATTACGCCCAAGCCCAGAGCGATGTCCGAGCGGCGCAGGCGCAAAGCGTCGTCTTAGGGCAGCAGGCGGTAAGCGCGGGAGCGCGTGCATCGTCCGCGCAGCGCGACTACCGCAATGGAACCCTCGTCGCCCCCGTCGATGGCGTGGTAACGGCGATTTACAAACACGCCGGTGAATCCATCGATCCAACCACAGCTGTCGTCGCGATCGGTGCGGCGTCGCAAAACGTCGTTACGCTCGATGTTCCGGCCAACGAATCACGTCGCGTGTCGATCGGTGACGTCGTTCAAGTTCGCATTCCCGGTCGCGCGGGAGCCGCGCAGGGGCGTGTAACGGGAATCTCTCCGGCGGTCGATCCCGCAACCCAGAGTTCGACCGTGGTCGTGAACGCGACACCTGATGGCGCGCTCTCCGGAGACGCCGTCGCGGCTTCGATCGTGGTTTCGCACGACCGCGGACTCGTCATCCCGCAGAGTGCGATCGTCCAAGATCCGCAAAGCGGCGACACGGTCGTCTTCGTTGCGTCCAAAGACAAGGACGGCAATGCGAAATTCACCCTGCATAGGGTGAGCGTTCTCAAATCCGATGGAACGAGCGCCCAAGTCAGCGGCATTTCGGCCGGACAACGCGTTGCAGCTCAGGGAGCATTTCAATTGCTCGCGCCGGCCGGCGCCGGAGGATAATTCTCGGGCGGCGAACGGGCGCTCTATGAGCTTGGATTCAGTTGACGGCTACCTCCTCGAAAACCGCGGCACGAAGGCCGACGTGATTGCCGGTTTGTTAAAAGAACGATCGGACGATGCCGTCGCCGCGCCGTTTTATCGCGCGCTCGAAATCCTCGGCGCGCGTGTCGCGGACGAAGCGCTGATTGCGTTGCGTTTGGTACTCGCCGGTAAAGCGCCCGAAGACGACGCCGTTAAACGGGTGCGCGCGCACGTCGCCGCGTCCCGGTCGAATGGTCCGGCGGCGCAAGAAGCGCGCGTAGAATACGCGCGAGAAATGGCCTAGCGATGCAGCGCTTGAAATTTCCCGATGTTTACGTGTGGTCGCAGTGGCAGTCCGAGTATAAGCTGGCGGCAAACAGCTATTTTTTTGTGTGCGAAGGCGGCAATGCGGCCGTCGATCCGCTCGAACCCGACAGTTTTACGCACGACGAAATCGCACGTCTGGGCGGTCTTGCAACCATTGTCGTCACGACGCCGGACCACGAACGCGCGGCGCAGCAACTTGCGCAGCGTTACGGCAGCGCGATTATTTCCCAACCGGCGGACGGCGAGAAACTCTTTACGGGCGCGTTCGCGATGCAGTTGCACGATCAGCAACTCGACGGTGAATTTGCCGTTCATCTGCCGGCATATCGCGCCGTTATTACGGGTGACGCAATCGTCGGCGCACCGGCCGGCGCGCTCTCGATGTTGCCCGATGATTGCTACAAGAATCCCAAGCTCGCTGCACTCGGCTTGCGCAAAATTTTGTCGGTCAACCCGTCCGCATTGCTTGTCGGTCACGGTGCATCGATTTTTAGCGGCGCGTACGAAGAAATTGACGCGCTGCTGTTCAAAGCGGCCGGTGCGGCGGTGCACCGGATCAATTTGGATGAACTCTCATTTGTCGAAGATGCCGATTCGCCGCCGATCTACCGGTGCAGCGATGCGGAAGTCGGATTCTTCATCGGCGCGCAGCGCTTGGGTTACCGGGTTGCGATCGTTCCGCCGGGCTCGCGCTTTTGTCCCCTGCACAATCATGCGCTTGAAGAAGAAGTTTTTCTCGTTTTAAGCGGCACGCCCGCCATTCGGACCGGTTCGCAAACCATCGAATGCCGCGAAGGCGACTTCATCGCTTTTCCCGTGGGCGAACGCGGAACCCACCAGCTCGTCAATCAAAGCCAAGCTCCCGCCATGGTTTTGCTTTTGGCGCGAACCGAGGCGGTGGAGGCAAACTACTATCCGGATTCCGATAAGCTCCTCGTGGATACCGACCGCCCCCTCGTGCGCGGCGAACGCTCGGCCCTGGTGCGCGCGACGCCCTTCCTGGACTACTTCGACGGCGAATAACGGGGCTTAGCAAACTTTAAGCAGAAGACCGCGCTCTGCGGAACGCACGGCGTGCGGCCCGCGTTAGTTGTAACGTATGACCCAAGCTCACAAACTCGTAATCGCCCTTATCACGGCCGCCTTGCTTCCTTTGCAGGCGCGTGCTTCGGCATTGCCGCCCGTGAGCCACGCTTCCGTGGTGGCCGTCGATGCCGAGCAAGGCGACCAAGGCGATCAGAGCGACGAGAACGACGTTGAAACGCAAGGCAAATCGCGAGGCGTCTTGCAGGGCGAGGTTTTGGGCGTCGATTACGCGCGGGGCATCCTGCATCTTCAAACCGCACGCCAGGGCCGGCTATCGATTCAGATTCTGCCGAGCACCAGCATCATGCGTCGCGGTGACCAGTACGGAACCATTGCCGATCTCGCGCCGGGCACGCGGCTGTCGGTCTATGTGAGTGAAGTTTCGGGACATCTGACGGCGCAAATAATCCGGATCCGCTAGCGCCGTGTGCGCGCTGCAAGCGCATGCGCTCACGAAATCTTTCGGACCGCACCGCGCGGTCGACAACGTTACGCTTCGCATCAATCGTGCGGAGCGTTTGGTCGTTCTCGGGCCTTCGGCGGCGGGAAAGACGACGCTCTTGCGCCTGCTCGCGGGCCTGGAAACGGCTGACTCCGGCTCGGTAACGCTGGGCGGGACGGACGTAACGCAGGCTCGGGCCGCCCGCCGCAACATCGGTCTCGTCTTTCAAAACGGAGCGCTGTTTACGCATTTGAACGTGTTTGAAAACCTGGCCTTTGCGCTGCGCCTTCAACGCAAGTCCGCGAGCATTATTCGTACACGAGTAGGCGAGGTTGCGGCGCTGTTTGAAATTTCGGACCTGCTCAAGTGTCCCGCCACGATACTTTCCGGCGGCGAACGGCAGCGAGTCGCAATCGCGCGGGCGCTGCTTGCCGGGCCGCGAGCACTCCTCCTCGACGAACCGCTGGCCCATTTGGACCCCGCAGCGCGAACGGCGGTGCGCGATGCCCTGCTGACGGCAGCCCGCTCGGCGGGCGCGGGTATCGCAGTCGTCACCCACGATCACGAAGAAGCGCTCACGCTTGCAGATCGCTTGGCGGTATTGATCGGCGGCCGGATCGTGCAGTGCGACGCGCCCGAGCGCGTTTACGATTGGCCCGCATCTACCGCGGTCGCGAGGTTTCTCGGACCACGACCAATGAATCTGTTCGATGATATGCAGCATCAGTTCGCACCGGGTGCGTTGACCATCGGCATTCGTCCACACGACATTCGCTTCGGCAGCGCCGGCGAAGGGTTCGAAGGCGTCGTCACCGCGCGCGAATTTTACGGGCCCGCCTGGATCGCGCGCGTGCAGACGGCTTTCGGCGCGCTCGACGTCGCCGATCCCACCGCGAAGCCCGCCGTGGGCGAACGCGTTCGCTTGCACTTTCCCGCCGGAAAAATTCGGCGTTTTGACCGGAGCAGCGGAGAAGCCATCCCATGAGCAGTCTACGCGAACGTGCGGCCGGGGTGATTTGCGTCGGCTTTGACGGGCAGACCCTCGAGACGGAACTGCGTGCGCAACTGCGCAAAACGCCGTTTGCCGGAATCATTCTCTTCGGACGCAACGTGAAAAATGTCGAACAGACACGAGCGCTGACGGATCTGCTGCGCGAGTGCTTCGATCGCACCGCGCCGATTATCGCGATCGATCAAGAAGGCGGGCGCGTCGCGCGCATTCGCGAGGGCGTCGTCACGATTCCCTCGATGATGACCCTTGCGGCGACGGGCAACCCGGACCTTGCGCTTCAGGCGGGAGAACAAATCGCGCACGACCTGCGCCGCGCCGGGGTGAACTTGGATTTTGCTCCCGTCTGCGATCTTGCGACGCACGGCGAAAATATCGTCATCGGTGCCCGGGCCTTCAGTGACGACCCGCAGACCGTCACGGTGTTCGCGCGCGCGCTTGCTGCCGGTTTAGAACGCGGCGGAATCATTCCGACGTTCAAACACTTTCCCGGACACGGCTCGACGGCAACGGATTCGCACCTCGCGTTGCCGCGGGTCGAGTTGGACGAACGCGCTCTGCGCACGCGCGATCTCATCCCGTTTGCCGCCCTGCTTCCCGGTGCGCGCGCGGTGATGACGGCGCATATCGTCATGACGGCGTTCGATGCCGAGAATCCCGCAACGCACGCGCGCCGGATTCTCACGGATTTGCTGCGTGGAGAGTTGGGATTTTCGGGCGTGTGTTTCACCGATTGCATGGAGATGGACGCAATCGCCAAGAGCGTCGGCACGGCGCAAGGCGCGCTGCTGGCACTACAAGCCGGCGCGGATTGCGTTTTAATTTCACATCGTCTGGACCTGGCGCTGGATGCGGTCGAGCGCATCGTGGCAGCCGTGGAAGACGGAACGTTGCCGCGCCAACGCTTGGACGAGGCGTTCGCACGCGTGCAGACGCTCCGCGCCGGTTTACAATCTCCCGTGGCGCTGGACGATCCCGCACCGCACCCGCACATCGGCGACGAAATCGCAACCGCGGCGGTGACACTCGTGCGCGGTGAAGTACCGCTCCAACCCGCCCGTGCGGTTATTATTAGCTTCGAAGGCGTGACGACCGAAGGCGCGCAAGGAACGCACGCGCCCGCGAGGGCCGCAAGCGGCCCCGATTCGCAAGTGTATGCCTTGCCGCTAGAGCCGCAGCCGGCCGAAGTGGATGCCGTGTTGGAAAAAATTGCGAATCAAAAAAACCGCACCATCGTTCACGCGCGACGCGCTCATGTGTATGAAACGCAGGCGGCGGCGATCGATAAAATTTTGGCTGCGTTTCCCGGTGCGCTGATCGTGTCGATGCGCGAACCGGCGGACATTGGACGCTTTGCCTCGGCGCGTAACGTCCTCGCCGTCTACGGGGACGAAGATCCGAACGTTGCCGCCCTGCATCGAGCGACTTTCGAACGCGGTCCGCAGCCGGGAACGCTTCCGGTGAGGTGGCGGGCTGCTCGCTGACTGCGTTCCGGCCGCCGAGGCAGTACTGCGCGAGAGTACCGGCACCGTTTTTACCGGGGCCGTCGCGCGCGTGCATCACCGTGGCACGCTGGTATTCGAGCGCGCGTACGGCGAAACTAGGGCGGACGCGCGCGCGCGCCCCGTTTATCGTGACACGCGCTTCGATCTTGCGTCGATTACAAAAATATTCGTTTCAACCGCCGCCCTGGAACTCGTCCAAGCCGGCACGCTGACGCTCGACGAACCGCTCGTCCCGTGGATTTCGGAATGGGAAAAAACGGATCACGCGGCCGTCACCTTGCGCATGCTCCTCTCGCATACGGCGGGGTTGAATTCCGGAGCGGATTACCGCCAGTTGCTGGATTCGAACGTACGCCGCTTTGCGCTCACGCGCGAACTCGTGGCGTCTCCGGGCGAACGCGTCATCTACTCGGATTTAGGTTTCATCGTTCTTGGCGTGCTGCTCGAACGCGTCACGGCGTTCGATCTCGCGCAGCTGATCGAAGGGTACCGGCCGCGACGCGCGCTCTGGGACGGCATTCCGGCGACGGAAGAAGATCCATGGCGCGGGCGCGTGCAGGGCTACGTGCATGATGAAAAAGCGTACTTGATGGGCGGCGTGGCCGGACACGCGGGAATTTTTGGGACCGCGGCCGACGTCGCCGCTTTGGGTGAGCGGTATCTCGGAGCGTTGCACGGGCGTCCAACGACGCTCGCGCGTCGCATCGTCGAGCAAGCGGTTCAAGAACAAGCGGCCGATCCGGAATTGCGTCGCGGGTTAGGCTGGGCGCTCAAGACCACGGATCAAAATTCGTGCGGCCGTTGGTTTTGCGCATCGAGTTTCGGTCACACGGGTTTTGTGGGCACGTGCGTGTGGATCGATCCCATCCGCGATCTCAACGCCGTGTTATTGACGAATAGCGTCTACTTCGGACGCGGCGACACGCGCGACGTGCGCGCCGCATTTTACGAAGCGGTCGTGGACGATCTGAACCTACGATGATTGCCGTCGGACTAATGAGCGGAACTTCTCTGGACGGTATCGATGCCGCGCTCGTGTCGCTGCGCCCGGCGGGGCAGTCCTATACAATCGAACTGATCGATTTTGCGACGAGCGCATATGACGCCGCACTTGGCGCGGCGTTAACCGAACTCTTACCGCCGAATCCGGGCACCGCGGCGCGGATGGCTGCAGCGCATAAGGCGCTGGGTGAAGCATACGCCGATGCTGCGGCCGCCATAGCGGCAAAGCGCCGGATCGATTACGTCGCCATGCATGGGCAAACGGTATTCCACGACGGCGACCGGTCGCAGACGCTGCAACTCGGCTCACCCTATTTTTTGCGCGACCGGCTGCAGGCGACGGTGTGCTTCGATTTTCGCAGTGCGGACTGCGCGCTCGGCGGGCACGGCGCTCCCCTCGTGCCGTACGTCGACTATTTGTTATTGAGTTCGGAGCGCGAAGACCGCGTCGCTGTCAACATCGGCGGAATTGCAAACCTCACGTTCATGCCGCGTGGAGGCGCGAGCGGCGATGCCGTTGCTTTTGATAGTGGCCCCGGCAACATGCTCATCGATGCGTTCGTAGCGCGCCGGTCGGACGGCACGCTGCGGTACGATGCAGATGGAGCGCTCGCCGCGCGCGGCACCGTCAGCGAAACCGCATTGCGCGGTATGCTTGCCGATGCGTACTTCGCCCAGCCCGCGCCGAAGTCAACCGGCCGCGAACGCTTCGGCGCGCAGTTTCTCGACGAACATCGCGCAGCGCTCGATGCGCTGAGTTTGGAAGATGGTGCGGCAACGCTTAGCGCGCTTACCGCGGTTACGCTCGCTGGGGAGCTAAAGCGCGTGGCTGCGAGCGGGACGAGGGTGTTGATCAGCGGTGGCGGCACACACAATCGTACCCTCGTGCGGATGATCGAAGAACGGCTTATCGGGTACGATGTCGAAGCGACTCCCATGCGCCTCGCCCCCGATGCAAAAGAAGCAATTGCTTTTGCGCTCCTCGGCTACGAAACGCTACGCGCGCGGCCGGCAAATTTGCCGCGCGTAACGGGCGCCGCAGGCCCCGCAGTCCTCGGCGCGATCGTCCCGTGTGAGTTGCCATCGTTGCTCGAACGCGTGAGAAGTGAATGCGCGGAATAGCGGTCGGCGTGGATGCGGGCGGGAGCGCTACCACCGCGTCGTATTCTCGGGACGGTGTTTTTCGTCAAGCAATTACCGGCGACGGTGCCAGCGCGAGCGCGCTGGGCGCCGAGGAAGCGGCGCGCCGGATCGTCGTGACAATCCAAGAGTTGCTCGCAGGCGACACGCCGGCCGTCATCTTCGTCGGGGCCGCCGGCGCCGGGCGCCGGGCCGTCGCGCAAGCGATGGAGTCGGCGATCTTAGCGCATTTTCCGCAGACGCGAATTCGCGTCGCCGACGATGCGCAGATTGCGCTGCGCGCGAGCGTAACCAGCGGTCCGGGAATGGTACTCGTGGCGGGGACCGGATCGATTGCGTATGCGGAAAATGCGGCGGGCCAAAGTTTTCGCGCGGGCGGTTACGGTTATTTGCTGGGCGACGACGGATCCGGCTTTGCAATCGGACTGGCGGCGGCAAAATTCTTGGCGCGCGTCTACGATGGCCGCGCGATCGCTGATGAATTGAGCCGGGATGTCGAAGCGCGTTTGAACGTCGAGGGACAATCCGGGCTGTTCGATGCCGTCTACGGGGTTGCGCGGCCCGTTCCGGTTATCGCATCGCTTGCCCGCAGCGTTTTGGCGCTTGCGGGAAACGGTGTGCGGTCGGCGCAAAAAATCGTTCAGGGCGCCGGGCTGGAACTTGCGGAATTGGTGAAGGTGGCTGCCAAGAAAGCGGACCTTGCCAACACCGCGTGCCCGCTGATTTTGGCCGGAGGTTTATTGAACGAAAATTCGATGCTCTCGTTCTTGCTTGAAACGCGGCTGCAAGCGGATCTGCCTTCCGCGCAAATTCTCAAACGCGTTGCAGAACCGCATCGCGGCGCGCTAAGCGCGGCGGAAGCGGTACTCGCATGAGCGGCACGCTTCCTCAGACTGAATCGGTGAATCCGCGCACGCGCGGTTTGGATGCGTTCAGTTCTTCGGATCTCGTAAACGTGTTAATCGAAGAGCACCACGTCGCGGTTGACGCCGTCTACGCCGTGCGCGAGGCAATTGCAGCGGCGGTCGATATCATCGCTCCGCGATTGCGTAGCGGTGGCCGCTTGCACTATATCGGTGCGGGCACGAGCGGACGCCTCGGGTATTTGGACGCATCGGAAGCGCCGCCGACCTTCGGTACCTCACCGGATCTCGTGTGCGCGCACATTGCCGGCGGTCCGGCTGCCCTTACGCGGGCGATCGAGGGCGCCGAAGACAACGGCGATCTTGCAGCGGACGAGATGCGCGACCACGTGGCGGCAAACGACGTCGTCATCGGTCTTTCGGCCAGCGGAAATGCGGCGTATGTCGTGGCGGGATTGTTGACCGCGCGGGCGAGCGGCGCGTGGACGCTCTCGGTAACCAACTCGAGCGGTTCCAAGCTTGAAAAGGTGGCCGACCGCAGCATCGTCCTGAACTCCGGTCCGGAACCGCTTACCGGTTCGACCCGGCTCAAGGCGGGAACGGCGCAAAAAGTCTTTCTCAACACGCTTTCGACGGCCGTCATGGTGCGGCTCGGAAAAGTGCACGACAATTTGATGGTCGATGTCGTGGCCACGAACGAAAAATTGCGCGAGCGGGCAATTCGCCTCGTTGCGACGCTGGCCGAAGTTGACGCGGCGCGCGCTGCCGAATTGCTGGCGGCCGCCCAGGGCCGCGTGAAAGTGGCCGTCGTGATGTCGACCCGCGGTGTGGAGGCGGACGCCGCGCGAGCGTGCTTAGAATCCAACGGCGGTTCGCTGCGCGCTTGTTTGTGATGCCGAATTGCGGGGTATTCTGCACTAGGAGGACTTGTTTTTATGCGTAAATTTACCAGTATACTGATGGCTGCGGGGCTTCTTGCCAGCGCAATGCTGCCTGCAATGGCGTCCAACCAGGGCATTCCGCCAGGCGGAAAAAACAAAGATTGCCACGGCTACGTGCGGCACGTTTCCGTGAACAACATTCGCGTTCATTGCATCGACGGCGTACCGGCCGATCTTTCGTTCTTATCCGTACCGGTTGTCTCGCTGCCGGGCGGAAACACGATGAACACGAGGGATCTCAAGCCGAACACACCGGTCCACGTGATTTTCACGCAGTCGCTCGGAATTCGCCATGCGTTTAAGATCTACGTTGCAAAACCCAACGGACACGGATTGTACGGCTTTAAGGCCTAAGCCGGGACGTTATTAACGCTAACTCGAAGAGCGCCGTGTGAATATCGCGGCGCTCTTTTTACTTGCCAACATTGCGTTCGTTCCGCTCGACGACCGGCCGGTCACAACGCAGTTGCCTCAACTGCTCGGCCGCATTGCGGGGGTGCGCGTGCAAGTTCCGCCCGCGCAGTTGCTCGGGCACTATCTGCAGCCCGGGCGTCCGCAGAACATTATCGAGTGGCTCAACCAAGGCGATCGGCGCCACGCCGGTGAGTACGTGATTTCCTCGGATATGCTCGCGTACGGCGGGCTTGTCGCCTCTCGCGTGCCCGGCGTCACGTATGCCGATGCGCGCAACCGCTTAAACGAAATTGCAACACTTCGGGCGAGCAATCCGCAGGCGGACATCGGCGTCTTCGGGACGATTATGCGTCTCGCGCCGACCGGGGTCCCGGCGATGGGGGAGGGTGGGAAATTCTTTGCGGCCTATCCAGTGTGGAAGTACTTACAGCAGTATGCAAATCTGCACGATCCGCCGCTTCCCTCCGAAGAGGGAACTGTCGCGAAGTTGCGCGATCAAATCGGCGCACCTACCCTGCAAGCTTACCTCGATGCGCGCGCGCGCAATCGAGACGTTGACCGATTCGTGATCGAGCTGGTGTCGCGCAAGAAGATCGATCGCGCCGTTTTGGGTCAGGACGACGCGGGGCCTGTTGGGTTGCACATCGCCGACGTTCGCACGTTGCAGGCCGACGTTTTACGCCTCGGTGTCTCCGGTGCGGTCAGCATCGAACCGGGTGCGGACGAACTCGGAATGACGATGGTGGCTCGCGCCCTCGCACGTCAAATTCGCTGGACTCCTCATATTGCCGTGCAGTATTCACCCGCAACCGGCGCGGCGTTCAACGATCCCCTGGAGTTCGCACCGATCTCAAATGCGATCGACAGTTTGATTGCGCTGTGCGGCGGCGTGCATGACGACGCTGCGCCAGACATGACGCTTTTCGTGCGCGTCCCACGCTCAACCC
>JALZBM010000228.1 GCA_030947385.1 Vulcanimicrobiota bacterium | reverse complement strand
CGTTATGGTCTACGATTTCAATTCCCGTTAACCACTTGACATGTTTTTCTCCAAAAAGACCCGGCACAATCATCCGAACGGGATAGCCATGCCGCTGGGGAAGCGCTTCCCCATTCATCTCATAGGCCACAATGGTTGTTGGCTGCATCGCCTTCTCGAAATAGATCGTATCCGTATACCCGTCCGCTGCGCGCAAGAGCACGCGACCGGATCTGTCCTTTGGCGTGGCTAGATTCAGCAACATCGGCAGAGGAACGCCCCTCCAACGCGCATTGCTCATGAGGCCTCCGCCAACCGGGTTGCTAATGCACATGAGCGTTGTTTCTTGTTCCACGGAGGGGAGTCTGCGCAAGTCTTCGAGCGCGAACGTCTTCGAACACGCAACGTGTCCATCGATCTTCAGACTCCAGCGGTCTGCCCGCAGGTCCGGGTCCAGGACGTTCTTTGTTACGAGATAAAAGCGATCGTTCGGCGTGATCGGCAGTACGTCGGCTCCCATATAGGTAGTTCCGTCGTAGGAGAACGTCGCCTTACGGTAGAGTGCAACCAGTGCGCCGATATTCGAGAGTACCAATACCGAGATACCCGCCGTTCGCAAAAATAGAGCGCGTGAATCCGTCTGCCGGATTGGTCTCATCCCATCAAAGAACTTGAGCGCAACTAGGCTAAATAGCGCATAACAGGTAACGCCGGCCGTAAGGTTGATGATGTTCCAAGTGACGGCGACCCTTCCCGCGCCTCCGAAATAATTTGTGTACAGTTGTTCAGAGAGAATTGCAAGCAACACGACAAGCAGCACCGCGCTGAACGCTACCAAGGACAGAACCGCAAGCCGCTTTCCTAACCGTTCCCTTGCGCGCTCGTAGAGTAGCGCTCCGGCTACGCCTACGATCAGTTGGCCGGCGACGACCGAAAGAAATCCCAAGATTTTGAGGTGCGTGTACCCGCCGAAGATACCGATAAAAGTGCCGAAGAGATGGGCATTGATGAACGGCGCGACCCTGTCGAGGAAGAGTTCGGAAGGCGTGGCCACTCCAAACAGCAGCCGCGTCAGTAACCAAAAAAGCGTCATGCAGGAAGCGCCGATGATCCCCGCTCGCAATCCATCGCGGTATGTCTTAAAAAATGCCATCATCAATCAGCCGTTTCTAATCGAGGTTGTTTTGTTCGGTGCGCATTCCACGCGATACGCGCAATCGTTTGAAGGATGCCCGTTCCCGCTAAAACCGTACCTTTGAGTGAACCGGAGACTTTGGATACGCCCCCCGATCGAAGACGATGCGATACGGGAAGTTCCAGTATCCGCAACCCTCGTAGCGCCGCCTTCATTTGCATTTCGACGTTCCAGCCGTAGGTTCGTTCGGACATGTCAAGTGCAAGAAATTCATCATAGCGAATCGCCCTGAACGGGCACATGTCGGTGTAGCGAACGCCGTAGAGCAACTCCATTATTATTCCCGCAATTTTTCCAGCGAGCAATTGCGCGACGCTCATACTACCCGCTTCGCGCTCGCCGCGTACGCGCGAGCCAATGACGAAATCGTAGTTCCCACTCAGGATCGGTTCCAGAAGATTGGGCAAGAAAGCCGCGTCATCGCTGCCATCGCCATCTAAAAATGCAAGGATTTGCGTGCCTTCCGACACCGCACGCGCCCCCGCGGTACACGCCCGCCCATATCCGGAAATTGGCTCAGACACTACTCTTGCACCCGCTTGGCGCGCGCGCCGCGCAGTGCCATCCGTGCTTCCATTGTCTGCAACAATTATTTCAAAGATGCCGGCAGGCAGTTCGGCGATAACCTTTCCGATGCTTGCCTCTTCGTTTAGCGCGGGGATAACTACGGATACGCGCGTTGCTGGCTCCATGCTCACGAAGTTTCGACCATACTTGATTGCACGATGCCACGCGCTCGTAAGCCGTCTTCGGCTTCGGCAAAGTATTCGCGCACGTCTCCTTGCGAACGTATCCAGTCCAAATAGGCGACAATTCCGGCGCGAAGCGTAGTTTGCGGCTTGTAACCGATTGATGCGATTCTGGACGTGTCCGAAATGAGATGGCGCATCTCACCCGGGCGGAACTCGCCGCGTGCCACGGGTTCGATCGGCGTATCCAGCGCTTCCCCGACCGCCTTTGCAATTTCGCGGATAGTCGTTGCCTCGCCGCTCCCGACGTTGACGGGCAAACCGTCAAGGCGATCGGTTTGCGCAACTAACATATTTGCACGAGCCACGTCTTGTACAAAACTGAAATCGCGGGTTTGCTCACCGTCCTCGTAGAGGATCGGCGGCAGACCATTCAACAGACGAGTGCAGAAAATCGCAATAACACCCGTGTACGGATTAAAAATTGACTGACGTGGTCCGAACGTGCACGAATAACGAAGGGCAACCGTCGGGATACCGGTTTGTTTTCCCCACGTAAGGACGAGCCGCTCCTGATCGACTTTTGTGATCGCGTAGACGGTTTCTCCGCCCAGCGGCATCGTTTCGGGCGTCGGCACGGGAGAAGTGGCTCGGCCGCAGTCTGGGCAAAACACGGCGTAATTTCCCCGTGCAAGGTCTGCTGCGACGCGCACGCTTGGAAAAAAATTGCCATGCCGTTCACAGTTGGTTGCGCCTTCGACGTAAACGGCTTGCGAGGATGCAACGATCACCTTGCGTACGGGTAGTCGCGCTTCGCGAATCGTTTCAAGCATCAACGCGGTCCCATACGAATTGACGTGGACGTACTTGGCGATATCTGGCATATAGCCACCATACGCCGCCTGGTGAAATACGACATCGACATTGTCCAGCGCCCGGCGCAATGCGCCAGCATCTCGCATGTCCCCGAACATGAAATCTGCCTTGGGATGAACCCATCGGGGCTTTCCGGCTTTGTGCGTTTGCGGTTCGAGATTATCGAAAGCGCGAACGTACCAATCGTCGGCAATCAGCGCATCAACGATATGAGAACCGATCAGTCCGGCACCCCCGGTAACCAGCGCCCGTTTCTTACGCATACGCTCCCAACATCGCAAACAGCGCCCGCCGCTCGTACAAAATCGTGCGTATGGCTACAAACATGGCCGGTACAAAAACAATAGTATCGACGACGAGAACCAGCGGTGCCGAATCGAATAACTCCCGGAGATATAAAAGTGGGGCGAGGAGCGTTAGATACAGGACCGCACGTGAATTGCTCAATACGCAGAGCGGCACGAGCCAGGTGAAATACCACGGATAAGCGGGTGAGAGCAGAATCGTGATCGTCGCCGCAATGAGCAGCGCAAACATTTGCCGCGTCTCAACGCGAACGGGATCGATGCGTTGACTCAACAGCCAGAGCGCCCCGATCATCAGTGCACCCAGAACGATATATAGCACCGGCGGCACATCAAAGCGGAATGCCGAATGCACGAGATTCAGGAGATAAAACCGCCGTCCACTATCGATTCCTTCTTCGTGCGCGTACCCGGGCAGATACCCTAGCACGCGCGTTCCGACCGAGAGAAACGGAGCGTACGCCAGCGCGGCGACGATTCCAAACGTGAGCGGCATTTTCCAATCCCAGCGGCGGTAAAGCGGCGCGAACAAAACAACCGGGAGGAATTTTACGAGCGTAGCGGCCCCTAGCGCAGCGCCCAAGATAAAACGCCGGTCGAATCGATAGGCGAAGAAGGCGATGCATATCAGGGCGATTGCGAGCGCGTCAATGTGGCCGTTGCCCGCGAATTCCCAAATGATAAGAGGGTGCCAAGCGTAGAGAATGATGCGCTGAACAGGCGCCCCGGAAAGAGCAAGCAGGCGCATGAGAACGAGCATGCTCGCGACGTCGCAACCGGTCATTAGCGCCTTCATTGCGAAGACGCCTCCGAGTCGTGAACCTACAAAAAACGCGGCTTGCGCTACCGGCGGATAGATTGTCAGGGCCGTCGAGCGCCGGTTTATCGAAGGATAGATAGCACCGTCTCGCAGGTCCGCAAGGTGTTTGTCCGCCGGGACATATGCATACGGGTTAATGCCTGCGGCGATGACCCGCCCGTCCCAAACATAACGGTAAATATCCGTCGAGGCAAATGGCGCGGACGGTAAAACAACTGCGCGAAACAAGATGCCGAATGCGAGGACGATAATTAGTGTCGTTCGGCGATCTGCGCTTTTGAAAGCCAGAAGTGAGGCGAACGCGAAAAGCGCACCTTGCAACAGCTCCAGGGGAACGAACCGCACAAAATCGGCTTTCCCTGTTCCCATTGCGCCGAAATAACAAAGGATCAAGAGCGCGGTTCCCGCGACGAGCAGCAAGGCGTTTTCTTTCAAGATACCGCGTCAACGAGTGCGGAATTTCGCGCA
>JALZBM010000227.1 GCA_030947385.1 Vulcanimicrobiota bacterium | reverse complement strand
GATTTGGCAGGGCGGCGGCTCCGCGTTTGCCGGCACGCTGTCCCTACTGGGTCAAGTTTTCTCCCGCGGGCTTTTTGCGGAAAGCACGCTGCTGTGGCTCGCGATCGGCGGCGGTGTTGCATTCGTGTTGCTGATCCTTAATCTGGGCCCAATGCCCGCGCAGCCTTCCAGGCAGTATTCTCGGCGTTAAGACCTTTTAACCGATAAGGAGTACATGGAGAAAGGCAACCAGCATTTCCGCATCCTCGTCATCGAAGACGACGCCGCCATCAATCGGGTCCTCCAGCTCGAACTCGAGCACGAGGGATACGTCGTTGAAACGGCCCGCGACGGCCTGGGCGGCCTGGAGCGAGCGCTCAAAGAGCCCGACTTGATCATTCTGGACTTGATGCTTCCAAAAATGGACGGGTCCGAAGTGTGCAAACGCGTGCGGGCGAAGAGCCGCGTGCCGATCATTATGCTCACCGCCAAGGACCGCGTCAACGACCGGGTTGAGGGTTTGGACCTCGGCGCGGACGACTACCTAACCAAGCCCTTTGCGACCGAAGAATTGCTCGCACGCGTGCGCGCGCGATTGCGCGAGAAAAACCCCCTCGTCAACACCATCGAATACCGCGATCTCGTGATGGACCGCGACCGGCACGAAGTGCACCGCAACTCTCAAACGATCGCCCTAACGGCCAAAGAGTACGCGCTGCTCGAATACTTGCTGCTGCACCGCAACAAGGTTCATTCGCGCGACGAACTCTTTAACGGCGTTTGGGGAAGCGATTTTCTGGGCGACTCGAACTTGATCGACGTCTACATTCGCTACCTGCGGGGAAAAATTGACGACGGCTTCGACGACAAACTCATTACGACGGTGCGAGGCGTCGGCTACACGATCAAAGACTAGCCCGTGAGATCGCTGCGCTGGCGCATCGCCGGCTTGTACGCACTCTTGCTGGTGGCCGTTATCGTGGTCACCGGCATCGTCGTAACCGCACGTTTCGATGCGATTCTGTACGCGCAGGCGCGCTCGCGCATCAACCGCACGATGCAAGATATTGCGCGCGTGGCAAACCCCGTACCCAACCCGTTTCTGGATCCCAACGCCGCGCCGCCCGAACAAACGCTTACGAGTTTAGGCGCGCTGGAAAAATGGGCAAACACCACGACCTACATGCAAGTCGATAACGCTCACGGCTATCCCGAAGCAAAAAGCAGCAATATGGGTGCGATGACGTTTGCGCCGAACCCGGCTCTGTCGCCCAAAGCCGATACGGCGTTTCGCGAATGGACTTCCCCGCAGCGAAGTCAGTTTCTGATTGAAGACCGCCTCTACGGCGGCGGCGGGCGCCCGTTCACCGTGCACGTTGCCGAGCCGATCGATCAGCTCAACGAAACGATCGTGCTCACGCGCGAAACGATCGGCATCATCATCGTTTTTGCAAGCATCGCCGTCTTAGCGCTCTCGCTGATTCTCGCCGCCCAGGCCACCAATCCGCTCAACGAGCTCGCCGTAGCGATGGGCGAGATCGGCTCGGACCGGTTGGACCGCCGGTTAAAGTGGACGCGCCGCAGCGATGAAATCGGCAAACTCGCGCAAACCTTCGACGATATGCTCGCGCGTCTCGAAGACGCATTCGCCCGCGAACGGCAGTTTATTTCGGACGCCTCCCACGAATTAAAAACTCCGCTCACATCGATCAACGCCAACGCGCAAATGTTGCGCCGTTGGGGCGATGCCGACGAACGCATCCGCACCGAGAGTCTCGATACGATCGTGAGCGAAACATCGACGCTCGCCGGCATGGTGAACGGTATGCTCACCCTCGCGAAGGCGGACTCCGGCGATAGCATCCCCAAAGAACCGGTCGTGCTCGCACCGCTTGCCGCCGACGCAGTCCACAGCGCCGAAGGCCGGGCGGGAGACAAGAATCTCTACGTGCGCCTCCACCCGGTCGCGCGCAATTTGATGGTCATGGGTGATGCAAGCCTCATCCGTCAAATGATCAGCAACCTCATCGATAACGCCATCAAATTTACCGACCGCGGTGGGATCGACGTGTATCTCAAGGCCGATACCGAGAGCGCGATGGTCGAAGTGCACGATACCGGCACAGGCATTGATGCGGACGAGATTCCATTTATCTTCGAGCGGTTTTACCGCACCGACAAGTCCCGCGACCGCTCCGTTCCCGGTACGGGGTTAGGTCTGGCCATCGTTCGCAGTATTGCGCGCGTCCATAACGGCGCAGTAGCCGCCGAGCGCCTTCCTGCGGGCGGCACGTGCTTTCGCGTAACGTTTCCGCGAATTCCTCATTCTGTCATCGAAAACTCATGACGTTTCGCACGCGCGCTTCGTACAATACGGGGATGATCGCGGTTCTAGGTTTGGTATTGGCACTCGCGTCCGGCGTCGTCGCGGCGGCGGGAGCGCCGACCTATGCCTCGGGCGACTCTCCCGTGGTCAACATTAGCATCGCCGGCGGCAACGTCTTCGTTCGAACGTGGAACCGCCCCGAAGTACAAGTGGAGTCCACGGGGCAAGTCGACGTGCAGCTAGTCGGCGCGCAAGCGGTCGCGGCATTTTTGGGGCCGCGCCAAATCAGCGTATTTTCGCCGACGGTCAATACCGGGCGCGGCCCGGTGACCCTTCCGCCCGAAGCCTTCGTGCTCTCCTCCGTTAGTACGGCGCCGCATCAAGGGATCGTCATCAAAGGCAAGGGCGGAGATACGACCATTACGATCCCCGCATCCACCGCGTTTCTTATGGCGCGCATGCCGGGACGCAGTATAACCCTCGAAGGGTATCGCAGCGGAACGTTTTTCGTACAGCTGCGGGGTGGATTCGTACACTTGCTGGATATGGGCGGCGACGGCTTCGTTCAGGTGACGCAAGGTCCCATTCTCGCGCAGGACTCTTCGTTTACGCGGTTACGTGCGCGCACGGGCACCGGCGGAATTTTGTTTCAACGCTGCAACGCGCGCCAAATTGAAGTCTCGAGCATCTTCGGCGGAATCGTTTACGACAACGGCTTGTTCGAAGATGGTCTCGCGCGCTTTGAATCGCAAAACGGTGCCGTTGCGATCGGTATCGCTTCGGGCAACGCGCAACTTGCCGCGCATAGCGGCGCCGGACGGGTGTTTACAAACTTTGAACGTCGCGTTCCCATCGACGCGCGCGGCGGCCGTACGACGGCGTCCCTTGGAAAGGGCGGTCCCGTCGTCAACGTTTCCGCCGGCAGGGGCGTGTTTCTGTACGACGGCGCGTTCGATTCGAAAACGAAAATCGGCGGCGCATGGAAACAGTTCGGCGGCATGCTGCAGCGCATGCACGAGCGCGTGGCGGGACCGCCTCGTGCCGGAGCGCAACGTGCACAACCGCAACGCGCTCAACCGCAAAAGCCTCAGCCCCCGCGGGTATTCTTTCCGGCGCGCCGGGCATTTCCGCCGCCCCAGATGCCGCGCCAGCACGGCAGGCGGCCGCCCGGGCTCCTTTAAAGCAAGAATTTCCGTAACACGGCGTGGTCGATCTTCCACGTGTGTTGCGGTAAGACGGCTTCTTCTTTATAGCCGCACCGTTCGAGAAACGTTTGGGCTGCGCTGCGATGCGGGACTTCGATCGTCATCTTGTGGCAATTATAATAGTTGGCAATCTCTTCGATGGCCTCGAGCAGTTTGCGGGCGATGCCTTGACGGCGATACGCGGGTGTAACGATCACCGCTTCGATATGGGCGAGCGACGCGGCGATTCGCACGCGCGTGGCGCCGACAAGCGTATCACCGTCGACGGCGGCGACGTCATGGCTTTGTTCGTGCCAAACAACGGCGAAGCCCCATAGGGTCGTGCGCGCTTCGCGCTGCGCCTGCTTGAAAAATCCGGAGACGCTTTCATCCGCTACGCGGCGGATCTCAACCGCCAACCGCCGCGGCCTCCGTATCGACATCGAGCACGAGCCCATCGCGCGCGGCGATCACGCGGATGCCGTGCCGGTCTTCGAGTTCTTGCGCCAAACGGGTTGGATTCTGCTCGAGCATCTTGGTCCCGAAATGCGAAAGCACGGCCACTTTCGGACGCACGCCGCGGATGAGCCGTTCGGCATCGTCGAACGAGAGATGGTCGACGTCCATCGAATCCCGGTAGCGCAAAATGTTCATGATGAGGACGTCGGGCGATTGGGCCGCGTAATCTTCGGCCAGCTGATCGAAATAACGCCCGCACGGTAAATAGGAAACGGTGCGGCCGCCGTAGCGGAAGTGAAAGCCGTACGTTTGCGCCGCGTGAACGTGCTTGATCGAACTGCGAATTTCCACCTCGCCGATGCGGTACTCGCTTCGCTCGCGAACCACCTCGATGCGTTCGACGAATTTTTG
>JALZBM010000226.1 GCA_030947385.1 Vulcanimicrobiota bacterium | reverse complement strand
ACCCCGCAGCGAGCTGAACGGGTTCCGTAATGGTCACTGTGCTGCCGACGGCGATCTTGGCGACCTTATTGGTGGCCTGTTCGGTAAACCAGAGATTGCCGTCGAAGGCACGTGCGATCGCCGTCGGGACGCTTCCCGCGGACGGCACGGCCACTTCGCCCGTCACCTTCGGAATGAAGGGCGTCGGGGAGGCGACGGGAGCGTTGAGATGACTGCTGGTGCCGCACCCGGCGAACCAGAGCGTGCTGAGAAGACAAAGGGCCGCAAGGCCGGGGGTACGCCGCATGAGGTCTCCTGATAGAAAAGGACTATAGGCGTAACGCAATTTGTTAGGCCGCTGGCGTCCATTCGCCGCCCTTTCTGTAAAAACTCCACCGTGCCGCTTGAGGAACGCCCTTGAAAACCCGAAAAAGAGTAGAGATGCCCACGATGAGGCCGCATGCCTAAGCCAGAGCAGACCGAGCAGGCTACACCCAAGCGCCGCGAAGAGGCGCGAGGGCGTGGCCAGGTTGCCAAAAGCACCGACCTCACCGGCGCGATTATATTTCTCGTCGCGGTGTTCGTATTGCACGGCTCGCTCGTGCAAGCAATCAGCGGCATGGGCTGGACGATGCAAATCACGCTCAACCACTTGAACGCGCATCAAGAACTCAACGTCTTTAGCGTATGGGGATTGTTCGTCACCGCAATGGGCGGAATCTGGATGCTGCTCGCGCTGCTGTTTATGACGGCCATCGTGGTCGGCGTGCTCGGCAACGTGCTTCAATTCGGATTTCTGGTGAGCGGAAAAACGATTACGCCCAACTTTACGAAGATCAACCCCATCACCGGGTTCAAACGGCTGTTCTCCAAACAAGTCATCATAAATCTTCTCAAGCAATTCGCAAAGCTGGGCGCCGTCTTCGTGATCATCTACGCGAGCGTTGTCGGCAATATCTCGATGTTTTACACGCTTGCGAGCGCTCCGCCGATGACGCTGCTGGGCTACATGAACGATCTGATTTACGGTATCGGTTGGAAGTTCGGCGTCTTGCTCGTCGTTCTCGGGTTCGCAGATTACTTGTGGCAAAAACACGAACTCGAGCAATCCTTGAAGATGACCAAACAGGAAGTCAAGGACGAGTGGAAGCAACGAGAGGGAAACGCCGAAGCCAAAGGCGCTTTTAAGCGCCGGCAACGGGAGATGTCGCGCCGGCGCATGATGTCTGCGGTGCCCAAGGCTACCGTGGTCGTTACGAACCCGACGCACTTTGCCATTGCTTTGGAATGGGACGAACTGCAAATGGAAGCCCCAGTTGTTACCGCTAAGGGCGCCGATTTAATGGCCAAGCGCATCCGGAAGATCGCCCTACAGAACAATGTCCCCATCATGGAAAATCCCCCGCTGGCACGTACGTTGTACGCGCAAGTTGAAATAGACGAAGCGGTTCCCCCCAATCTGTATGCAGCCGTTGCGCAAGTCATTGCCTTCGTCTTCAAACTCAAGCGAAAGACGGGCTAATGGCTATACAACAACGGCAAACGGTGGCGCAACGCATCGCCGGTACCGCGCCCACTTGGATCGCGCTCGCATCGGTGATGCTCGTCATCCTGATGATCGTACCGATCCCGCCGCCGCTGCTGGATTTCTTGCTCTCGATCAACATCGTGACGGCCCTGCTCATCATCGGGACGGCGCTGTACGCCGAGAGCGCCTTGCAGTTCAGCGTCTTTCCGACCCTCCTGCTGATCATCACGCTTTTCCGTCTCTCGCTCAACATCACCGCGACGCGCTCCATTCTGCTCCACGGTTACGCGGGCGAAGTCATCAACTTCTTCGGACAGATCGTCGTCGGCGGCAACTACGCGGTCGGATTCGTCATCTTCTTGATTTTGATCATCGTGCAGTTCGTCGTCATCACGAACGGCGCGGGCCGCGTGGCCGAAGTCGCGGCGCGGTTTACCCTCGATGCGATGCCCGGAAAACAGCTCGCCATCGATGCCGATCTCAATGCGGGCCTCATTACCGAGGCCGAAGCCCGTCAGCGGCGTAAGGATATTCAACGCGCGGCGGACTTCTACGGTGCGATGGACGGCGCGAGCAAGTTCGTGCGCGGCGACGCGATCGCGGCGGTCATTATCGTCGTCATCAACACCGTCGGCGGTTTCATCGTCGGCGTGTTTCAATTGCATCTGGACTTCGTCAAGTCGCTGCAGACATTCACGCTGCTGACCGTCGGTGAGGGCATCGTCACGCAGGTTCCGGCGCTTTTGATTTCCACCGCGACCGGTATCATCGTCACGCGCGCCGCCTCCGAATCGAACTTCGGTGCGGATCTCGCCAAACAAATTATGGGCCAGCCCTCGGCGACGTTGATCGCTTCGATGGTCACCGCGATCTTCGGCATCTTCGGTCTCGCGCGCTGGTTCATGCTGCCGTTCTCCGTAATACTCTTCGTGCTCTATCTGCGTCAGCGTCAGTTTAAAGCCTCGGGTGGTCAGGCCGGAGCGCTACCGACGCCGGCGCAAGCCGTCGCAGCCGCGGGCGGCGCTGCGCCCGGTCAAATCAAAGCTGCCGAGAGTGTGGTTCCGCTCCTGTCCTACGATCCGATGGAATTGGAAATCGGCTTTGGTTTAATTCCGCTCGTTGACGTCGGGCAGGGCGGCGATTTGCTCGAACGCATTACCCTCATCCGCCGGCATGCGGCGCGCGATTTAGGTATCGTCGTTCCGCCGATTCGCGTGCGGGATAACTTGCAACTCAAGCCCAGCACGTACGTTATAAAAATCTACGGTTTGGAAGTTGCGAGCGCCGAAGTGATGGTCAGCCGGCTGCTGGCGATGAACCCCGGAACGGCGACGTCGGTGATCGACGGCATGCCGACGACGGAACCGGCGTTCAATTTGCCGGCATTGTGGATTTCGGAATCCGCGCGCACCGAAGCCGAGATGGCCGGATACACCGTGATCGACCCGACCAGCGTCGTCGCGACGCATCTTACGGAAATCATCAAGACGCACGCACCGGATCTGCTTGGGCGTCAAGAAACCTCCGCCTTGCTCGACAACGTCAAGACCCACTATCCCGTCGTCGTCGAGGAATTGGTGCCAAACCTTTTAACGGTGGGCGAAATCCAGCGCGTCTTGCAAAATCTCTTGCGCGAACGCATTCCGATTCGCAACCTGCTCCTGATTTTGGAGACGCTTGCCGACGGCGCGCGGCAAAGCAAAGACATCGACTTTCTCACCGAGCGCGTCCGGGCGGCGATGGGCCGTCATATCTGCGCGGAGTACGCCGAAGACGGATTGCTCTCCGTCATCACCGTCGATCCGCGCTTGGAAAGCCTGCTCGGCGAAGCGGTACGCCGGGGGGAAGATGCTTACGCATTGCTCGATCCAAACACCGTCGCGCGCATCTACAGTTCGCTCACGAAACAAATCGCAAACGCGCAGGGCGCGGGTTTACATCCCATCGTGCTCTGCTCGCCGTCCGTGCGGTTAGCGCTCAAACGTTTGACCGAGCGGGCGGCGCCGCAACTCGTCGTCCTGTCGTATTCCGAAATCGCTCCCGGCCTGCGAGTGGAATCGATCGGCCAGATTTCGACGACGGAAGAAACGGCGGAGACGACGGCCGCCCCCTCTTGAGCGCTCACGCATGTTGAAAAATTTGTTCGGAACGAAGGCCGCGAAAATTCCGCTCTCGCACCTTCCGCATCTCCACTCGTTCGTTGACGTCTCGGTCTGCGGGAAGCCGGCCGTTTCCGTGAGTGTCGAAAGCAACGGTCCAAAACAGATTGTGACGGCGAACCCCGGCGCGAGCGCGGGCACGGCGGTCTTCACCTATAGCAACGCGGCGGGGAAATTCCGGTTCGGAACGCGGATCATCGGCGTGCGGGGCAATACGGTGCTGTACGAAATGCCGTTGCGCATCGAGAACCTAAGCGGCGGTTTGCAGAACCGCACGTCCGTCCGGATGGACGCGATCGTCCCCGGTACGTGGCGCATGGTCAGAAAAGGCGTTGCTTTCGGTGACTCCCGCAAAGCGAATTTGCGTGACATTAGCCGCGGCGGCTGCTCGCTGATTCTGGACTTCGAGGTGCCGGGCGGCTCCTACGTCGAGGTACAACTCAATTTCAAGAACGGCGGAGCGCAAGTTTTGGCACTGGGCGAGGTCGTGCGGGTGGAACGTATTAAGAGCTCGGGAAAGTGGTCGCACGGCCTGCGTTTTCAAGGGGTGACGGCAGATCAGGATCGCGTCATCACCGAATTCATCAACCGTCGCCAGTCCGACCTTCGCTCGCGGGGGCTCGCGTAGGCAAACGGAGCCCTTCCATTAAACAAAGCCTTCGGAATTACCGATTAGGAACAGTGGTGCATCGGCG
>JALZBM010000225.1 GCA_030947385.1 Vulcanimicrobiota bacterium | reverse complement strand
ACCGTGGCCGCTGATGGGGGTCGTGGTTGGGATTGCGGCCATGGCGGCAAGCGACGTGCCCGCAGTCCAATTGCACCTGACCAAACCGCAAGAGTGGGGCACGGCCGGCTGGCTCGGCGATATCATTCCGCACCTCGCATACGGAATGATCACCGCGGGAGTCTTTGAATCGATCGCATAAAGTCGCCGCATGAACATCGCCAAAGGCTTCATGCAAGATCACACGGCGCATCGTGACGCACTCACCGCAGCCGTGGCGTCAGCCCATGGAACGCTGACTGCCGATACGGCGAAAATTCCTTATCCGGCGCTCAAGACACAAAACGATATTTTGGCGTTCGCGGAAACCGTCGAGCGAACTGCTGCGTCATCGTATTTAGATACGGTTCCTAAGTTCAAGGACCGCAACCTCGCTCGCCTCGCCGCATCGATTCTCGGCGTAGAAACGACGCACGTAACGATCCTTGAGTATACGCTTAAAAAGAATACCGAACCGTACAACGACTTCGTTGTTTAAGTTATTCGTCGCCCTCGTGCAAGTGCAAGTGACAGCCGTCTTCGGCGTCGCTTAGCACTTCGCGCGCTTCGTCGAGCACGGCGGCGGAGATTGACTTGAGCGGCTCGACCGTGCCTTCGGGGCTTAAGAAATCCGCTTCGGTCCAGTCTTCCCACGTTTCAAGCGGCTCGCCGTCCATCTCCGCCGGGAAACGTACGCAAAAACCTTGGTCCAGGTGCAAACCGACTACGAGCACTTTGGTGCCGCCGGGAAAGTACGTACCGTCCTTCCATAGCGTCCCGTAGGTAGTGTCGTAGGTCGACCCGATTTTTAGCTGTTCGATACCGCCTTATACCCCAAATGGATTGACGGGCTTCTCGCCCATGTACGTGATGACGCTCTTAACCTCGGAATAGAGCCGGATGGTGTCAAACCCAAGCTCCCGCCCATACCCGGACTGCTTGTACCCGCCAAACGGAACGCCCGGAAATACGGCATACGGCGTGTTGATCGCAACGGTACCGGTTCGCAACGCTTTCGTCACGCGGTTGACGCGCCCGACATTTTGCGACCAAATGCTGGCGGAAAGTCCGTAATCCGAATCGTTCGCGATACGGATCGCCTCCGCTTCGGTCGCGAATTTTAGAACCGTTGCGACGGGTCCGAAAATCTCTTCCCGCGCAACGCGGTGCGCGGGCGACGCTTCGTACGCCGTTGCCGCCCAGAAATTGCCCGCATTGTGGGCGGCACCGAGATCGGCGCGTGCACCGCCGAACAATAAAGTCGCGCCTTCGCCGCCGGCAATCGCGCAGTACGATGCAATTTTGTCGAACTGTTCTTGCATGGTGATCGCGCCGATGTGCGTTTGCGCGTCTTCGGGATTGCCGACGCGCAACTGCTTCGCCTTGGCCGTAAATTTGGCAATGAACTCGTCGTAGATCGCTTCGTGCACGAGCACGCGCGACCGCGCTTCGCACGTTTGTCCAGCATTGTAAAAGATGCCGTAGAGCGCTCCTGCGACTGCTGCATCGACATCGGCGTCGTCAAAAATAAGCGACGGTGACTTGCCGCCCAGTTCGAGCGTGACGCGTTTGAGCGTTTGCGCGGCGGTTGCCGCAACGAGCTTTCCCGTTGCGGTGCTTCCGGTGAATGCAATCTTGTCGATTCCGGGATGTTCGACCAGGGCCTGACCGAGTTCGCGTCCCGGGCCCGTCAAAATATTGAGTACCCCTTCGGGCAATCCGGCTTCGAGTGCGATTTTTCCCAACTCGATTGCCGAGAGCGGCGTCGAGGGTGCGGGTTTGAGGACGATCGTGCATCCGGCCGCAAGCGCCGGCGCAACCTTCCAGCTCGCAAGCAGGAGCGGGAAGTTCCAGGGAACGATCGCGCCGACAACCCCGAGCGGCTCTTGCAACGTGTACGCGATCGAATTGGGCATCGGTCCCGGCAGTGTGGAGCCGTAGTTCTTGGTTGCGGCACCCGCATAAAATTCAAACGTATCGACGATCGCGCCGAGTTCACCCTTGGCCGTTGAGATTGGCTTACCGTTATCGCGCACTTCAAGCATCGCGAGATCGTTGGCGCGCTCGGCGATGAGCTGCGCCATCTTATATAAGATTTTACCGCGCCGCGATGCCGCCATCGTCGCCCACTTGCCGCTCTCAAATGCCGTGCGCGCGGCGCCGACGGCACGGTCGACATCGTGTGCGGATGCGCTTGCAACGTGCGCGATGATTTTGCCGGTCGCCGGATTCGGATTCTCGTATCGCTCACCCGTCGATGCATCGCCCCATTTTCCGCCGATTAACAGTTGGGTCCGATCGATATCCAATGTGGTGCTCATACTCGTTGTCCTAGATCCTTTCGACGATCGTTGCAATGCCCTGGCCGACGCCGATGCACATGGTTGCCATACCGTACTTGGCCTTGCGCCTGTGCAATTCGTGAACGAGCGTCGTTACGAGCCGCGCTCCGCTCGCACCGAGCGGGTGGCCGATGGCAATGGCGCCGCCGTTCGGATTTGTTTTTGCCGGATCGAGATCGAGGTCCCGCATACAGGCGAGCGACTGCGAGGCGAACGCTTCGTTGATCTCAATCACGTCCAATTCGCCGCTCTGCAACCCGGCGCGCAGCAGCGCTTTGCGCGACGCGGGAATCGGCCCGAGGCCCATGACGCTCGGGTCTACCCCCGCGACCGCGCTGGAAACGATTCGAGCGAGCGGACGCAATCCGAGGCGCTCCGCGGCGCGGGCTTCGCAAAGCAGTAACGCAGCTGCGCCGTCGTTGATGCCTGAGGAATTGCCCGCGGTGACCGAGCCGCCCGGTTTAAAAACCGCTTTGAGTTTACTCAAATCTTCGAGCGTCGTTTTCGGGCGAGGATGTTCGTCGGACCGTACGTTGCCGACCGGGATGATTTCGGCATCGAAGTTTCCCGCAACCACAGCTGCCTGCGTTTTTTGTTGCGAGCCGTAGGCGAAGCGGTCTTGTTCTTCGCGCGAGATCCCATACCGCTCGGCGACGAGTTCGGCCGTTTCGCCCAGCGCGATCGTGTAGGCCGCAGGCATCTGCGGATTAATCATCCGCCAGCCAAGCGTCGTATCGAAAAGTTCGGGGGCGCGCGCAAACGGTTTCTCGGCTTTCAATTGTACGAACGGCGCGCGCGACATCGATTCCACGCCCCCGGCAATAACGACGTCGCCGTCGCCCCACGCAATCGCGTGCGCCGCAGAATTGACGGCTTGCAAGCTGCTTCCGCATAAGCGGTTGATCGTTGCGCCGCCCGCCTCGAGCGGCAGCCCGGCGAGCAACCCGGCCAGGCGTGCAACGTTGCGGTTATCTTCGCCGCTTTGATTGGCGGCTCCAAAAAGCACGTCTTCGATCTGCGACGGATCCACGCCCGTGCGCTCGATGAGCGCGCGAATAACGGTCGCCGCTAAATCGTCCGGGCGCACGTGCGCGAGCGCGCCGCCATACCGGCCGAACGGCGTTCGCAGCGCATCGACGATTACGACTTCGCGGTTAGCCAAGCGTTTCTACTCCCGTGGTTTCTAATTGGTCTTGCGGTTCTTCTTGTGCATCCAACACCCATAACGCGCGCGCGGGTGCATACTGTTTGCCCTCGGCATTGGAAAGCCCGAGCAGAATGCGCGCGATGCGCGCTCCGCCGATCTCGCGTCCCCAGGCAATCGGACCGAGCGGATAGTTCGTTCCCAAACGCATCGCGGTGTCGATATCGTCCGCCGATGCCACTTCTTCTTGGACCGCGTACACGGCCTCATTGACAATAGAGGCGACCGTCCGGCCTAAAAACAATCCCGGCGCATCGCCGACGAGGATGACGCGCTTACCCAGTGCCGCAAAAAGTTCTTCGGCCACCGCTGCTGCATCGTCACTCA
The DNA here is from genome assembly GCA_030947385.1 of Vulcanimicrobiota bacterium. Classification (GTDB taxonomy): domain Bacteria; phylum Vulcanimicrobiota; class Vulcanimicrobiia; order Vulcanimicrobiales; family Vulcanimicrobiaceae; genus JACRUB01. Next base: position 476 of record JALZBM010000225.1, on the reverse strand, counting down.
TACTATCGCGATCGACAATTTCGATAATGGCTTGCGAATCGAGGGCACCCAGAATTCCGTAGCTGATAAAGCGCTCGGGATGCGCGAACGTACTCGCACTCCTCGAGATGTCCGTGGCGTATGCGTCCAAGAAAATCATCGCTTGCGGCGCAAGCGCCCGATCGAGTATCCCAAGCATCTCACTGCGGTCCGCCGTGCCCGTTCCGATGTCGAAAACGATGGTCGTCTCGTCGCGCAACTCATCGAGCTGCTCGTCCATCGGAATGTGCTGAACGTTGGCATAGGCTTGCGAAAACCGCTCGACGAGTTCCTCGGCAAGATCGCCGTAGCCGATCACCGCAACCCATTCATCTTCGTTAAACGGCGGCGATTCGGGAACGTCCACCGGCGGTCGCGTGAGGGCGCTCCCTTGCGGGTAGTCATAAAAACCGGCGCCGGCTTTGCGACCGAGTTTTCCCTGCGCAACCATCAGTTGC
>JALZBM010000224.1 GCA_030947385.1 Vulcanimicrobiota bacterium | reverse complement strand
GCGCGATTTAGCGACGACATCGCCGCAATCGGCGACGCCGTCCACCGTTTGGGCGTCGACCGCAGCGATTCAACGAACTACTTGTTCTGGAGCGATCCGCTCGACAGCCGGATTGCCGGACGCCTTACAAAAGAAACGTTGACCCGAGTCCGGGCCGAGACCGAAGGCGTGCTCACTCATCTCGCGGCCGGGCGGCCGCGCACGCACGCAAACGCGGCGCGCGTGATGGCACTGGCCGCACGGCGCTTAAATTATCTCGCGCGCGATTACCAAATCGCTTCGGAGGCGCGGTACTACTACGACGATGCGATGGCGCATGCGAACGATGCGCGAAAAGGACTGGTTTATCGGGGCCTCTACATTGCCAAATACAATTTTTGGGAAATGCGCGATAATATGGAAGAGCTGGCGGCTCTCTATGCGGCAGCGTGGTCCTATGAGAGCCGGCCCGGTCATCTGGCGAGCAACCTCGAGCGCTACCACCGTGCCGCGCAGCAAGCGATCGATCGCGCGGATAAAATCAACGCGATGACGTTTGAGGACTATCTGCGCAACAAACAATTTCCGACTTTCGACCAAACGCTCGGCTTGGGTCACCGCTGATGCAGGGTCTGTACGTTCTGGCCGTCTTTGCGTTGTTCGCTTTTCTGATGTACCGGCGCATCATGCCGGCGTTGCTGGCAGTCCCGTTAATGGCGGTCGTCATGGCCGCCGTCGCCGGCGTGCCGCTGCACGGCATCCCACCCGGACCGGATAAGGTGTTAAGATACCCGGGTTTGGGCGACGTGGTTGTCGTTGGGTCGTTCAAGCTCGCCTACGTGTTCGTGTCGGTTATTTTCGGTGCGCTCCTTGGAAGGGTGACGATCGACACCGGTATCGCGCGCAGTATCGTTAATTTTGCTGCAGAATTCGCCGGCGACCGGCCGGCCGTCGTTGCGGCGGTCTTATGTCTCATCGTCGCCGTGTTGTTCGTTTCGATGGCCGGCCTGGGCGCGATTATCATGGTTGGTTCGATCGTGCTGCCGATCATGATGACGACGGGCGTACCCCGCAAAGTTGCGGCTACGCTGTTCCTTATGGCATTCGGCCTCGGTTATATTTTCAACATCGTGAATTGGCAGTTTTACACGAAGTATTTCGGCGTCACCGAGTCCCAGATGTTGAACTATGCTCTCGTCCTCGCGGCAATCGACTTGGCCGCAATCGTTATTTACGCAATCATCGCGTTTCGTACGACGCGCGATTATGCCACGTGGGCGGTTCAGGCGGATACGGCGCAAGTGCGAAGCGTGCCGTGGTTTTCGCTCGTTACGCCCGTGCTTCCGATCTTGTTGTACTTTGGATTGCACATGGACGCGGTCGTCGCGTTCGCTGTGTCGGCCGTTTACGGAGTTCTGACGGCGCGTCCGAGGACTGCCATCCAGGTGCTGGTTGCAAGCGCGATTCGGGGCATCGAAGACGTGGCGCCTGCAATCGTGCTGTTTATCGGCATCGGAATGCTGCTTGTTGCGGCAAGCGCACCTCAATTTGCGGCGGCGTTGCAGCCCATCGTTGCGCAGCCCATACTGCGTAATCCATTGGTGTTCATCCTGATTTTCGGGTTGCTCAGCCCGCTGGCACTCTATCGCGGGCCCTTAAATCCATTCGGCGTCGGAATTGCGATCTTCACGGTCTTGCTCACCGCGCACGTCTTTCCGCCGATCATTTTGGTCGCGGCCATTATGGCAGTCGTACAGGTGCAGAACGTGTGCGATCCCACCAACACCCAAAATGTGTGGGTCGGCAACTTCACCGGCGTGCACGTCGAGGAGATCACGAAACGCACGCTCGTCTTTCAAGCCGCAGTGGCGACGGCAGCCTGTATCGTCGTCGTGGTTGGCGGGTCACGTCTGTTTCATACAACCGTCGGTTTCGATCGGCTGCTGTCCCCCGCAGCGGCGGCGGAGATTAGCGGACTATTCGCTCCGTCGCGCGCGGCCTCGCATGTGGCTGTCGGCACGGATGGCAGCGACGATGCAAAAGCGGCGGCGCGTGCGGTTGTCGACCGGTTCAATACGTGGCCGGAGCTGCATGCGTTTTTATCGGGCGATAATCCCAATGCAGCCGACTGTGCCAATAAAAAATACACAGCTTTCGTGCGTATCAGTTCTAGCCGGTTCACAATCACGGATGGAATCGATACGGACATCGGACTCGAGCTGTCCGATTGCGCCGGGTGGGGCGTTGACGAGTGGCACGAGCATGCGGTCTTTGCGCGCGGCCCCGGCGCGCAAGATCTCGCCGCACTCGGAGCGGCAACGTCGTTACGGATGAAGACGTGGATGGATCAAAATCCGCAGACCGCCGCAAATCTGCTGCGCCAGGGCGTTGCCTACGACCCGGCGCACCCGCAACCCACGTTTTTCTATTCGCTCTATAAAACCATCGACGGCAACATGCGCGCCTACGTGCGCCCGGGTGGCCCAGCTTATGTTGCGGGCTTGCGGTCCGGCGATGTCGTCGATAAATTGGATGGAAAGTTTTGGTGGGAATACGGAACCTACCAAACGCAGCGCCGCGCCTACGACGGAAAACGGCACGAGTTTGACGTCACGCGCGACGGTCAGTCCTATCACGTTGCACTTGGAGAACCTTTTGAATAAACCAGTGGACGGACAGCTTCAAACGTTTTGCGACGAACGGCGCGACGCCGCCGTCGCCGAACTCAAAGAACTCGTCGCAATCCCCTCGATTTCAGCCGATCCCGCCTATAAGGACGACGTGCGCCGGTGCGCGCAGACGCTCGTTGAAAAAATGCGCCGCCTCGGCCTTGCATCGGAAGTCTTAGAAACCGCCGGCAATCCGATTGCGTATGGGCAGTGGCTCGGCGCACCGGGGAAACCGACCATCATCGTGTACGGCCACTACGACGTACAACCCGTCGATCCGCTCGAGTTATGGCTATCGCCCCCGTTCGAAGCGACCGTACGCGACGGAAATATCTACGGCCGCGGTACCGTCGACGACAAGGGTCAAGTGCTCATGCACCTTGCGGCGATCCAAGCGCACATGGCTACGCGCAAAGCGCTGCCGCTCAATATCAAACTCGTGATCGAAGGCGAGGAAGAAATCGGTTCGCCGAACTTCGAGACGTTTTTGGCGCAGAACCGCGACCGGCTGGCGTGCGACTTCGCCGTCATTTCCGACACCTCGGTGTTTGCCGAAGACGTTCCGTCGTTAACCGTGTCGTTGCGCGGTTTGGTGAATTGGGAAGTGTGCGTTGACGGCCCGTCGACCGATTTGCACTCGGGCTACTACGGCGGGACAATCTGCAATCCGATCGAGGCACTCGCGCAAATGATCGCCGGGCTCAAGGACGCCGACGGTCGCGTCGTGGTGCCCGGTTTTTATGACGGCGTCCCCGAACTAAGCGCGCAAGAACAAGCCGATTTGCGCGCGCTGCCGTACGATGAAGCCGAGGAAGCAAAGAAGGTCGGCGCAACCGAGCTTAGCGGCGAAGCGGGCCGCTCGCCGCTCGAACGCATGTGGTTCCGGCCGACGTTGGAACTCAACGGCATCTGGGGCGGCTACCAAGGCGCCGGCGCGAAAACCATCATTCCAAGTTACGCGCGGGCCAAGATTTCGGCCCGCCTCGTCGGTTCGCAAGAACCCGAGCATGTAAAGAAAATCGTGACGGACTACCTTACGCGCTTGGCGCCCCCGGGAGTTCGGGTGTCGGTTGAAGCGCGCGGCGATACTCGTGCGGTACGGACCTCTCGCGATCATCCGGCAGTTGCAGCCGCCGCGCGCGCAATGGAAAGCGGCTTCGGGAAACCGGCGGTCTTTATCGGAACCGGCGGCACCATCGGACCGGTATCGAGTTTCGATCGCATTTTGCAGTTACCTCAAGTTCTTTTCGGTGTCGGTTTACCCGACGATGCGATCCACGCTCCGAACGAGAAGTTCACGCTCCGCCAATTTTTCGGCGGAATCAAGGCGATCGCGCAGTTGTACGACGAGCTCGCGGCACTCTCGTAGTGAGCGCTTCCATTCGGGTCGGTGTGGATGTGGGCGGCACGTTCACGGACGTCGTCGCTATCGACGCGGCAACCCGCAATCTGATCGCATTTGTGAAAGTTCCGACGACGCACGACGCACCCGAGGGCGTGGCGGCCGGTATTGTCTCCGGCATCGAGCGTTTGATGACGGAAAATCAGTTCGCGCCGGATGATGTCGCCTTTATCGCACACTCGACGACCCAAGCCACGAACGCACTTTTAGAGGGTGACGTGGTGCAGGTCGGAGTGCTGGGCCTCACCGGAAAATTCGGTTGGCTCGCAAGAAGCCAAATGCGTTTCGGCCCTTTTGAGCTAGCGCCGCGCGTACCTTTTGCGGCGGATTTTGCG